>NZ_JBKBOV010000014.1:0-107305 GCF_046293535.1 Massilia sp.
TTCACTATTACAACCACAACCGCATCAAGCTCAAGTTAAAAGGCCTGAGCCCTGTTCAGTACAGGACTCAGGCCTTGGCTGCCTAGAGAACTTAACCGTCCAACTTTATGGGGTCAGTTCACCCGCGCCAGGCGCGGGAGAGCTTTTTTGTTATGCGACTGCCGTTGGAAACTGTTAGAAGCCGTACTTCAGGCCCGCGCTCCAGACGTTGGCGCGGGCGCCGAAGTCCTTGGTCTTGCCGTAGCGCTCATATTCCGCCACCAGCGCCGTGTTCTGGTTCAGCTTGTACTCCACGCCAATGCCGGCGTAGCCGCTGGTGTCGTCCTGCTTGAAGTTGCCCACGTTGGTGTTCAGCTTGCGCTCGTTGTGCGAAATGCCCAGCTTGCCGTAGGCCGACACCTGTTCGTTGACCGGCATGGTGTATTTGGCGGCCACGTAAGTGCCATAGCCTTCGGTGTTGCCGCGCACCGCGCCGTTGGCGAAGTCGGTCTTGTGATGGTTGGTCCAGCCCGCCTCGACACCGAGGCGCTCGTCGAACTGGTAGCCGGCGAACAGCTTGGCGTCGGCCTTGTTCGCATCCACGGTCGAGTTCTTGGCAGTCACGGCGCTGGCGCCGACATAGCCACGGCCGGCATTGGTCTGGGCCTGGGCGGTACCGGCGACAGCGGCGGTGGCGATCAGTGCAATCATCAGCTTTTTCATACGAACTCCCTTCAAAGATCTTCATCTGTGTCGCAATTCCCAATGAATCGCGTTGTGTAGACACAATAGCATCCGGTACTGTGGAGCCCAAGAGAGCGGCTGGTAAGAACTGTAACAAGATGCAAAATGAAGACCAGATCTGCACTTATGTGCGCCAGATGACCGACGATCGCCTCAGCCTGGCGAACGCTACTATCCCTGAGGGTCATATCCCTGAGGGTCAGGTCTGACATTCGGACACGAACTCGAGCATATTGTCCTGTTCAGCTTGTGTCCAAACGTCAACCCTCGGTGTAAAGGCATAAAAAAACCCGCTGCAAGCAGCGGGTTTTATCGAACAAGCCTGGAGGCGAATTATGCGCCTTCGCGGCTCGCCTTCTTGCGCTCGTGTTCCTTCAGGAAACGCTTACGCAGGCGGATCGACTTTGGCGTGATCTCGACCAGTTCGTCGTCCTCGATGAACTCGACGGCGTATTCGAGCGACATCTGGATCGGCGGCACCAGGCGCACGGCTTCGTCGGTACCCGACGAGCGCACGTTGGTCAGCTGCTTGCCCTTGATCGGATTGACGACCAGGTCGTTGTCGCGCGAGTGGATGCCGATGATCATGCCTTCGTACACCGGGGTGTTGTGCTCGACGAACATGCGGCCGCGGTCCTGCAGCTTCCAGATCGCGTAGGCCACGGCGGCGCCGTCGTCCTGCGAGATCAGCACGCCGTTGCGGCGGCCGGCCAGGTCACCCTTGCTGGTGTCGACCGGTGCGTATTCGTGGAACACGTGGCTCATCAGGCCGGTGCCGCGGGTCAGGGTCATGAATTCGCCCTGGAAACCGATCAGGCCACGGGCCGGGATCAGGTATTCGAGGCGCACGCGGCCCTTGCCGTCCGATTCCATATTCTGCAGGTCGCCACGGCGGCGGCCCAGCTCTTCCATCACGCCGCCCTGGTTCACTTCTTCCACGTCGACGGTCAGGTTCTCGAACGGCTCGCACTTGACGCCGTCGATTTCCTTGAACACCACGCGCGGACGCGACACGGCGAGCTCGAAACCCTCGCGACGCATGTTTTCCAGCAGAATGGTCAGGTGCAGTTCACCGCGGCCCGAGACTTCGAAGATGGTGTCGTCGTCGGTCGGCAGCACGCGCAGCGCCACGTTCGACTTCAGTTCGCGCTCGAGGCGGTCGCGCAGTTGGCGGCTGGTGACGAACTTGCCTTCGCGGCCGGCCAGCGGCGAGGTGTTGACCATGAAGTTCATGGTCAGGGTCGGCTCGTCGACGGTCAGCATCGGCAGCGCTTCCGGGGTATCCACGGCGGTGACGGTCACGCCGATGCCGATGTCTTCGATACCATTGATCAGGACGATGTCGCCAGCGACGGCTTCTTCCACCTGCACGCGCTCCAGGCCCTTGAAGTTCAGCACCTGGTTGATGCGGCCCTTGACCGGGTTCTTGTCATCCTGGCCGTTCAGCACCAGCACATCCATCCCCGGCTTGATGCGGCCGCGGTTGATGCGGCCGATGCCGATCTTGCCGACGTACGAGGAGTAGTCGAGCGAGGTGATCTGCATCTGCAGCGGACCGTCCGGATTGTCGTCACGCACCGGCACGTATTTCAGGATGGCATCGAACAGCGGCTTCATGTCGCCGTCGCGCACGCTCTCGTCCAGGCCGGCGTAGCCGTTCAGGCCCGAGGCGTAGACGATCGGGAAGTCCAGCTGCTCGTCGGTGGCGCCGAGCTTGTCGAACAGTTCGAAGGTCTGGTTGATCGCCCAGTCCGGACGTGCGCCCGGACGGTCGACCTTGTTGACCACGACGATGGGCTTGAGGCCCAGGGCCAGCGCCTTGCGGGTCACGAAGCGGGTCTGCGGCATCGGGCCTTCCTGGGCATCGACCAGCAGCAGCACCGAGTCGACCATCGACAGCACGCGCTCGACCTCGCCGCCGAAGTCGGCGTGGCCCGGGGTGTCGACGATGTTGATGTGGGTGCCTTCGTACTCGACCGCGCAATTCTTCGACAGAATCGTGATACCGCGTTCTTTTTCGATGTCGCCGGAGTCCATCACGCGGGTGTCCACCGCCTGGTTTTCACGGAAAGTGCCGGATTGGCGCAGCAGCTGGTCCACCAGGGTGGTCTTGCCGTGGTCAACGTGGGCGATGATTGCGATATTACGAATCGCGCGTTTGGTGTCTGACATGTGTGTTTTCAACAGTGAATGTTGCGTGATGGTCGGAGGCGGCGATGATCATTACCGTTTACCGTAGCCCGCTACTATAGCACGCTATGTGGCTTGCTGCGCTGCAGCGAGCGGGAATTTCGACGAAAACTACCGTCGATACTAGCGCCAATCCATTGCTGGTGGTTGACGTTCTGGCCGCCGCTGGCGCGCCGTAGCGCGCCAGCAACGGTAAGCGGGCGCTTACTGCTGCGCTGCGATCAGGCGCTCGGGCGCCAGGATCGCATATTCCTGCAGGTGCGCGGTACCGAGCAGCTTGCCCTCATGGTAGACCCGCACCCGGCCCAGCTCGCCCGGGACGACCACGGATTCCTTGCCGAGCGCCAGGCGCTGGCCGTTCAGGAAGCGCTTCGCCAGCTCCGCCGTGAGCTCGACCGACGGGAAGCTCGACAGCAGTGCATCGACCGGGGCCAGCAGCGAGAGCGGATCGGCGTGCGCCTGCAGGTCTTCCAGCGAGATCATGCGCTCGGTGGAGAGCGCGCCCACCTGCACCCGGCGCAGCGCGTTCAGGTGCGCGCCGCAGCCGAGCGCGGCGCCGATGTCCTCGCCCAGCACGCGCACATAGGTGCCCTTGCTGCAAGTGACCAGGATCTTCAGCAGCGGCGCCGTATACTCGACCAGGGACAAGGCGTGGATGGTCACCGGCCGCGCTTCGCGCTCGAGCGTGATGCCCTCGCGCGCGTACTCGTACAGGGCCTTGCCGTCGCGCTTGAGCGCGGAATACATGGGCGGGACCTGGAAGATGGGACCGCGAAAGCGCGCCAGCGCGGCTTCGACCTGCTCGCGCGTGACATCCACCTCGCGCTGCTCGATGACCTCCCCTTCCGTGTCGCCGGTGGTGGTCATGATGCCGAGGTGGACCGTCGCCTCATAGGTCTTGTCGGCTTCCAGCAGGTCTTGCGAGAACTTGGTCGCTTCGCCGAAGCACAGCGGCAGCAGGCCGGTGGCGAACGGGTCGAGGGTGCCGGTGTGGCCGGCCTTCTTGGCGTTGAAGACGCGCTTGGCCTTCATGAGGGCGTCGTTCGAGGACAGGCCGACCGGCTTGTCGAGCAGGAGGACGCCGTCCACGAGGTCGCGCGGCTTTTTCGGAGGGCGTGCGTTCACTTGCGCTTACTCGCTGTCCGCATCTTCGTCCTGGCCGAAATCGGCGGCGCGGGTCGCGTTGGCCTGGTCGATCAGGGCCGACATGGCCAGGCCGCGCGTGGTCGAGGTGTCGTGCACGAAGTGCAGTTGCGGCAGCGTATGGATGTGCAGGCGCTTGCCGAGCAGGTTGCGCAGGTAGCCGGCCGCTTTCGACAGGCCTTCGAGGGTCTGCTTCACTTCTTCCGGGCTGTCCTTCAGCAGGGTGAAGTAGACCTTGGCGTGGGCGTAGTCGGGGGTCAGCTTGACTTCGCTGATGGTGACCATGCCGACGCGCGGGTCCTTGAGTTCGAAGGCGATCAGTTCCGACAGGTCTTTCTGGATCTGGTCGGCGACCCGCAGGCCGCGCTGGGGAATGCTTTTGCTGTGTTTTGCCATGATGTTGCTGCTGTGTTGTTCTTTTCTGGTTAGCTGAACTGTCGTGGCATCGTTATTGCCACTACAGCACCGTCATCCCGGCGCAGGCCGGGATCCAATTTTGTGTGTATACCAACTAAGTTCGAAAACAGCGGCAGCGCTACGAAATTGGGTTCCGGCCTTTGCCGGAACGACGACTCAAGGGTCGCGGGCCGATCCTCACTGACGGCGTCCGCCCTAAAAAACAAGGGCCAGGCCCTCGCGGCATTCGCCGCGAAGCGTCCTGGCCCTCATGGTACGCCCAATGTCGAAATTACAGCGTACGCGCCACTTCCGTGACTTCGAACACTTCCAGGACGTCGCCAACCTGGATCTCGTTCATGTTCTTCAGCGACAGGCCGCACTCCAGACCGGCACGGACTTCCTTCGCGTCGTCCTTGAAGCGCTTGAGCGAGTCGATCTCGCCGGTCCACACGACGATGTTGTTGCGCAGCAGGCGGACCGACGAGGTACGCTTGACCACGCCATCGGTGACCAGGCAACCCGCGATCGCGCCGACCTTCGACACCAGGATGACCTGGCGGATTTCCACCTGGCCGGTGATGGTCTCGCGCTTCTCCGGCGCCAGCATGCCCGACAGTGCCGTCTTGATCTCGTCGATCGCATCGTAAATGATGCTGTAGTAACGGATGTCGACGCCGTTGGCTTCGGCCAGCTTGCGTGCGGAGGCGTCGGCACGGGCGTTGAAGCCGATGATGACTGCCTTCGAGGCCACCGCCAGGTTGACGTCGGATTCCGTGATGCCGCCGACCGCCGCATGGACGATCTGCACGCGCACTTCCGAGGTCGACAGCTTCTGCAGCGAACCGACCAGCGCTTCCTGCGAACCCTGCACGTCGGTCTTGACGATGAGCGGCAGGTTCTTGACTTCGCCTTCGGCCATCTGGTCGAACATGTTCTCCAGCTTGGCGGCCTGCTGCTTCGCCAGTTTGACGTCGCGGAACTTGCCTTGACGGAACAGGGCGATCTCGCGCGCCTTGCGCTCGTCGGCCATCACCATCACTTCTTCACCGGCGCTCGGTACTTCGGTCAGGCCCTGGATCTCGACCGGGATCGACGGGCCGGCGGTTGCCACCGGCTTGCCATTCTCGTCGAGCATCGCACGGACGCGGCCGAACGAGGAACCCGCCAGCACGACGTCGCCGCGCTTCAGGGTACCCGACTGCACCAGGATGGTCGCCACCGGGCCGCGGCCCTTGTCGAGACGGGCTTCCACCACCAGGCCACGCGCCGGTGCTTCAGTCGGCGCCTTCAGTTCCAGCACTTCGGCCTGCAGCAGGACTTGCTCCAGAAGGTCGTCGATACCGGTACCGATCTTTGCGGACACCGGGACGAACGGCGAATCGCCGCCGTATTCTTCCGGCACCACGCCTTCGGCCACCAGTTCCTGGGTGACGCGATCGGTATTCGCGCCCGGCTTGTCGATCTTGTTGATCGCCACCACCAGCGGGACGCCGGCAGCTTTCGCGTGGGCAATCGCTTCCTTGGTCTGCGGCATCACGCCGTCGTCCGCCGCTACCACCAGGATGACGATGTCGGTGGCTTTGGCGCCGCGGGCACGCATGGCGGTGAACGCCTCGTGGCCCGGGGTGTCCAGGAAGGTGATCATGCCGCGCGGGGTATCCACGTGGTATGCGCCGATGTGCTGGGTAATGCCGCCGGCTTCGCCCGACGCCACCTTGGCGCGGCGGATGTAGTCCAGCAGCGAGGTCTTGCCGTGGTCGACGTGACCCATGACGGTCACCACCGGGGCGCGCGAGGTCGATTCGAACTCGGCGTGCTCGCCCTGGTCGGCCAGCAGCGCTTCCGGATCGTCCACGGCAGCCGGGAAGGCCTTGTGGCCCATCTCTTCCACCAGGATCATCGCGGTTTCCTGGTCCAGCACCTGGTTGATGGTGCACATCTGGCCCAGCTTCATCAGCTGCTTGATGACCTCGGATGCCTTGACCGACATCTTGTGCGCCAGTTCGGCCACGGTGATGGTTTCCGGCACGTGGACTTCGCGCACGATGGCTTCGGTCGGGGCCTGGAAGTTGCTTTCACGGTCGTCGCTGTGCGAACGACGGCCACCGCTGCGGCCGCCCGCACGCCAGCCGTCACGGCCAGTGCCGCCGCCCGGACCGCCACGGCCTTTCGGTCCGCTCGGTGCGCCGCGCTTCTTGGCGTCGTCCGACCAGGTCGAGGAGACATTGGCCGATTTGATCGATTTCTTGTCGCCCGGCTTCTTGTCGCCCGGCTTGGCGTCCGCCGGCTTCTTGTCGGCGCTGGCGGCAGGCTTGTGCAGGGTCCCGGCCGGTGCGGCAGGCGCCGCCGGCTTCGGTGCCGGTTCCGGCGCCTTGATGACGCGGCGCGGCTGGCTCATCATGAGCTTGATCTGGGCCACTTCGTCGGCCACGGCCTTGCGTGCGCGCTCGGTGGCGGCAGCACGTTCGGCCGCTTCCTTGGCGGCTTCCTCGGCGCGCTTCTTGGCTTCGTCGGCTTCGCGCTTGGCCTTTTCTTCGGCAGCGTTGTCGACGGCGGCCGGTGCGGCAGCGCTCGGCGCCGGCGCGGCGGCGGCGGCCTTGGCGGCGGCGTCGCGCTTGGCCTGTTCTTCGGCTTCGCGCTTGGCCTGCTCTTCGGCGGCTTTCGCCTGTGCGGCTTTTTCTTCCTCGAGCTTGGCCAGTCGCTCCTGCTTTTCACGCAGGTCGGCTTCCTGGCGGGCGATCAGCTCGGCCTGGCGGCGCGCTTCTTCATCGCGGCGCGCCTGCTCGGCTGCATCGACCACCGGGGCGGCGGCTTCGGCGGCTTTCGGGGTGACCAGGTCGTCACGCTGCACGAAGGTACGCTTCTTGCGCACTTCGACCTGGATGGTACGCGACTTGCCGCTGGCGTCAGCCTGCTTGATCTCGGTGGTCTCCTTGCGGGTCACCGTGATCTTTTTCTTCTCGCCGGTTTCGGTCGCACCGTGGGTACGGCGGAGATGGTTCAGCAGCTTGTCCTTATCATCTTTCGACAAGGGATCTGACGTCGAACTTTTTTCGACGCCGGCCGAGCGCAGCTGTGTCAGCAGCAGGTCTGCGGGCATCTTCAGTTCGGTGGCAAATTGGGCTACGTTGTTACTCGCCATTCAGTCCTCTTTTCTATGTGTCGCTGAGATGATAAAGATTTGCAAATTACGCCTTGGCCGTTTCTGCCAGGCTCCAGGCCTTCGCCTGCAGCGCCTTGGCGCGGTCATCGTATTTGCTGTCGACCAGCTTCATCTCTTCGTCGGTCACATCACTAAATTCATTCTTGATCAGGTCGCGGGCACGGTCCGACGACAGCGCCAGGATGGCACCGAATTCGTCGTAGGCGAGTCCAGCGAATGCTTCGACCGTCTTGATGCCAGCCAGGCCAAGCTTGCCGGCGGTGCTGCGGTCCATGCCTTCCAGGTTCACGAGGGCTTCTTCCATCCCTTCGAGGCCTTCTTCCGAAGCGATCGCTTCGGTCACCAGCGCATCACGGGCACGGGTGCGCAGCTCGTTGACGGTATCTTCGTCGAACGACTCGATTTCCAGCATTTCGGAAATCGGGACGTACGCGATTTCTTCAAGGCTCGAGAAGCCTTCATCCACCAGGATGTCGGCCACTTCCTGGTCGACGTCCAGCTTTTCCATGAACAGCGCGCGGATCGCGGCGGTTTCCTGGGCCACCTTGTTGGCCGATTCCTCGGCCGTCATGATGTTGATCTTCCAGCCGGTCAGTTCCGAGGCCAGGCGCACGTTCTGGCCCGAACGGCCGATCGCGATCGCCAGGTTCTCTTCGTCGACCACCACGTCCATGGCGTGCTTGTCTTCGTCGACCATGATCGACGACACGTTGGCCGGGGCCAGGGCGCCGATCACGAACTGGGCCGGATCGTCCGACCACAGTACGATGTCCACGCGCTCGCCGCCCAGCTCGCCGGTAACCGCTTGCACGCGCGAACCGCGCATGCCGACGCAGGTGCCGATCGGGTCGATGCGCTTGTCGGCGGTGAACACCGCGATCTTGGCGCGCACGCCGGCGTCACGGGCAGCCGACTTGATCTGCAGGAGGCCCTGCTCGATTTCCGGCACTTCCAGCTCGAACAGCTTCATGATGAATTCCGGCGCGGTGCGCGACAGGATCACCTGCGGGCCGCGCATGTTGCGGTCCACGCGCAGGATGTAGGCGCGGACGCGGTCGCCGATGCGCAGGTTTTCCTTCGGGATCATCTGGTCGCGCGGCAGGCGCGCTTCGATCTTGCCCGATTCCACGATGGCATCGCCGCGCTCCATGCGCTTGATGGTGCCGGTGACGAGCGAGTCGCCGCGCTCGAGGAAGTCCTGCAGAATCTGCTCGCGCTCGGCATCGCGCACGCGCTGCAGCACGACCTGCTTGGTGTCCTGGGCAAAGCGGCGGCCGAACTCGACCGATTCGATCGGGTCTTCGATGTATTCGTCCACTTCGATGTCGGGAATCTGTTCCTTGGCTTCGAAGTGCAGGATTTCCTGGTCGGGCAGCTGCAGGCCGGCCTCGTCGGGAACAACGTGCCAGCGGCGGAAGGTCTCGAATTCACCGGTGTCGCGATCGATGCTCACGCGAATGTCGACATCGCCTTCATAGCGCTTTTTCGTAGCTTGCGCGAGCGCGAACTCGAGCGCCCCGAAAACCACTTCCTTATCGACGTTCTTTTCGCGCGCGAGCGCATCCACCAGCAATAAAATTTCGCGACTCATGCTTTGCGACTCCTAAAATCCACCTGTGGCACGAGGCGTGCCTTGTCCAATTCGGCCAGCGTAAATTCCAACAACGCTGCGCCATCTTTATTATCAAATTCCAGACCGACCTTGTCGCCCTCGACGCCGCGCAGGATACCGGTGAAGGTTTTCCGGTTCGCGGTGCCCGGCATGGCGACGCGCAGTTTCACCGTGCATTCGTGCCCGGCAAAGCGCGCAAAGTCGGCCAGGGTCCGCACCGGGCGATCGAGGCCCGGCGACGATATCTCAAGCCGTTCGTAATCCACATTCTCGACGGTGAGCACGTGCGACAACTGGTGGCTGACCGTGGCGCAGTCCTCGACCGTGATCGGGCCCTTCTCTTCCACGACGTCGGCGGGGAAATCGATATACACGCGCAGGATCCCGCGCTCGCCCCGTTCGACGTCCACGAGTTCGTAGCCGAGGCCACTGACTGTTTTCGAGATGAGTTCAAACTGCTGCACGGCGCTTCTCCGAGGCTTTAATAAACGATTTACCAAAAAAAAAATGGGCATCTGCCCATCTTTTTGTATTCACAACCCAACCAGATGAAAGCACTTGCACCAAGAAAATACTGGGAAGAACTTCGATTAGGCTGCAAATTATACAGCTTTCCCGCCTCTCTCGCAATCACCGGGGCAAAAATGGGCGGCAGCTAGAGAGAAAAGCAACAGTTGGCAGGATGACCATACCGGGGCATGGGCTGCATTCTACGGCATTGCAGCATCGCGTGCCCGGCGACGCAGAAATTTCCTGCTGTCTGCAGGGTGGACGGCTCGGCCGTCCACCCTGCAAAGCCGATCAGCCGCGCCGGCCGCGGCGCGGCAGGCCGTGCTCGGAGCCGCGCGGACCCTGGCCGCCACGGCGTCCGCCGCCGGTGCCGGCAAAACCGAAGGTGGTCTGCAGCGGGTCCGGCTGCTTCGGACGGTTGCTGGTCTTGCCGCCGCCGAAGGAGCCTGCGCTGTTGCCGCCACGGCCCTTGCCCTGGCCGCCTTTTGCTCCCTGCCCTTGCGGACGGCCGCCGGCGAAACCGCCCGGCCCCTGCTGGCGGGGGACGCCGGCGCGCACCACCGGCGGGCCGAACGGATCCACATTGCGGTTGGCGTCGGCACGGTCGATGCGGTTGCCGTCGGAACGGCGCGCCTCGTCGCGCGCCTGCCCTTTGGCGCCGACCTTGCCCTTCGGGGCCTCGCCGCCCTTCTTCTCTACACCGAAGGCGGCCATCAGGGCACGCACGTCGTTTTCCTGCAACTCTTCCCAGCGGCCACGCTTCAGGCCGGTAGGCAGGGTCATGGCGCCGTAGCGGGTACGGATCAGGCGCGAGACGGTCAGGCCGACCGCCTCGAACATGCGGCGCACCTCGCGGTTGCGGCCTTCGCCGATGACCACGCGGTACCACTTGTTGATGCCTTCGCCGCCGCCGTCCTGGACCTTCGAGAACGAGGCCAGGCCGTCGTCCAGCTCGACGCCGGCGAGCAGCTTCTGGCGCATGCCTTCCTCGAGCTCGCCCAGGGTGCGCACCGCGTATTCGCGATCGATGTTGTAACGCGGGTGCATCAGACGGTTGGCCAGGTCGCCCGAGGTCGTGAACAGCAGCAGGCCCTCGGTATTGAAGTCGAGGCGGCCCACGGCCAGCCACTTGCCGGTCTTCATGGTCGGCAGGCGGTCGAACACCGACGGACGACCTTCCGGATCGTCGTGGCTGACGATCTCGCCAGCCGGCTTGTGGTACACCAGCACGCGCGGCGGCTTGCTGTTGTTGACCTTACGCTGGATCAGCTTGCCGTTGATGCGCACCGCGTCGGTCGGCAGGATGCGCTGGCCGATATGGGCCGGCTCGCCATTGACCGACACGCGGCCCGCGATGATCAGCTCTTCCATGTCGCGGCGCGAGCCCAGGCCGGCCTCGGCCAGCACCTTGTGCAGCTTCGGCGCGTCGTCGTCCGCGGTCAGGTCGCGGCGCACCGGCTTGGCCGGCGCCTTGCCGCCACGGCCGCCTTCGTTGGCATCGAAGTCGTCCGAGGTGACGAAGGAGAACACGGCGTCGGCATCGTTGCCTTTGGCACCCCTGCCCTGCTGTTGTTTCTGCTGCTTGCCCTGCTGCTTGCCCGGCCTGCCCTGCTTCGCGGCCGGCTGTGCGCCTGGCTGGGCTTGCTGACCTTGCTGACCTTGCTGACCTTGCTGGCCGCGCTGGCTTTGCTGACCGCGCCCCTTCTGGTTGCGGCCGCGCTGTTCGCGCTTGCCATCCGCCTGCGCTTGCGGCGCAGCTTCGGCTGGCGCAGCCTCGGCTGGCGCGGTCTCGGAAGCTGCGGCAGCGGCGACGGCCTGCTCGTGCTGGCGCGCTTCGCGCTCCTGGCGTTTTTCGCGCATCTGGCGCGGGCCGCGCGGCTTGCGCTGCTCGGCTTCCGGCGCTGCCGGCGCCGCGTCAAGGGCAGGCGCTGCAGCCGGCGCTTCCGCAACTGCGGCAGGCGCAGCATCGGCGGCCGCCGAGCCTGCGCTCGCCGCCTTGGCAGCGCGCGGCTTGCGCGGCTTGGCGACCGGCTTCTCGGCCGCTTCGGCTGCGCCAGCCGGCGCCGGGGCCGCCGTATCGGCGGGCGCAAGGGCCAGGTCTGCGCTCGGCGCCTTGCGGGTGCGCTTCGGCTTCGCGGCAGCGGCCGGCTGTTCGGCATCGGTGACGGGTGCGGCGTCCGCTACGGCGGGAGCCGCGGGCTTGCGGGTGCGCTTCGGTTTGGCGGCAGGAGCGCCTTCGGCCTCGACGGGCTTCTCGTTCGGTTCAGTTGGGTTCATCGTTCGTATCTTTATTGTGCTGACCCGGCCCAGCGGCTGCCGCCGTCTCCTGGTCAAGAATGGGGACTTCGACGGACGTGGCGTCCGCGTCGGTGCCTGTCTCGTCGGCGGGCGCCGCAGCGTCCGCCCTGTCAAAATTGTCGTTCAACGCCGCTTCCAGCGCCTCGAGGCTGCGGTTGTCCGGTCCTTCGCTGACCGCCTGCAGCGGCGGCAGTTGCGACAGCGAGGCCAAGCCCAGGTCGTCGAGAAACTGCTTGGTGGTGCCCAGCAGTGCCGGACGCCCCACCACTTCGCGGTGCCCCACCACGTCGATCCAGCCGCGGTCTTCCAGCAACTTGATGGTCTGCGAGTTCACGGCGACCCCGCGGATTTCCTCGATGTCGCCGCGCGTGACCGGCTGGCGGTAGGCGATGATCGCCAGGGTTTCCAGCGTCGCACGCGAGTATTTCGGCGGCTTCTCGGGCGCCAGGCGGTCGAGGTAAGGCTTCATCTCGGGCCGGCTCTGGAAGCGCCAGCCGGAAGCCAGGCTGACGATCTCGATGCCGCGCCCCTGCCAGTCCTGGCGCAATTCTTCCAGCAGAATCTTGATCGTGTCGCTACCCACGCCGGCGCCCACCTGGCGGCCGCCCGCGTCCACCTCGGCGAACAGTTTCTTCATGCCGTGGATCGTCAACGGCTCGCGCGCACACAGCAAGGCGGTCTCGAGGACGCGCTTGGCCTCGTCAGTATTCATATCGCGGTGTCGTCACGCTTCGAATGCACACATCAAACAAAACTGGTTTAACGGATGCCAGCCGCGGGGCCGAGCCCGGCCGCGGTGCGAAGGTGCTGCGCGCAATACTCTGGAATCCGTAGGGTCCGGGCCGAAACGCGCCGGACTGACTAAGAGAGGCTGCCCGCGTGCCACGCGGGCGATCAACGTTGGTCTTTCAGGGGAAACGCGGGGGCTGCGCAAGGCGCAAGCCGACAGCATCGTTCCCGACAACTGACGGCCATTGTAACCGATAAAACCCCGAAAAGGACAAGACGGCAGGATCGAAGGCGCGGGAAGGCCTTATTTGATCAAGCCGCAGCCAGTTTTTCCGACAAAATCGCCGACACGCCCAGGAAGGCCGGGTAGTCCGCCGTGATCACATAGGTCGGGACCTGGCCCAGGTAGGCGCTGAAGCGCCCTTTCTGCTCGAAGCGGCGGCGGAACGAGGATCTGTCGAAGCGCTCACCCAGGCGCGGCACGATGCCGCCGCCGATGTAGACGCCGCCCTGGGCGCCCAGGGTGATGGCGAGGTTGCCGGCCGCGGTGCCGAGCATGCCGCAGAAGGCTTCCAGCACCTCGTCGCACAGCGCGCATTCGCCGGCGAGGGCGCGGCGCGAGATCTCGGGCGCTGCCAGGGCCTCCGAGCGGCCGGCACGCTCGCTCAGCGCGCGGTAGATCAGTTCCACGCCCGCGCCCGACAGCAGGCGCTCGCAGGAAACATGCTCGAATTCGCGCCAGGCATACTGGAGGATCGCCACTTCGGCCTCGTTGACCGGGGAAAAGCCGACGTGCCCGCCCTCGCTGCGCAAGGCGGTCCAGCTATTCCCGCATGGAATCAGCCCCGAGACGCCGAGGCCGGTGCCGGCGCCCAGCAGGCCAAGGGGCGCGTCGGGCACGGGCGTGCCGCCGCCGACCTGGCGCTTCTGCCCGCCCAGGTGCGGCAGCGAACGCGCCAGCGCCGAAAAGTCGTTGACCACGGCCAGCGTATCGAAACCGCATTCGCGGCGCAGCGCCTCGATCGAGAAGGCCCAGTGGTGGTTGGTCATGCGCACCTGGTCGCCGGTGACCGGGTTGGCGATGGCAATGGCCGCATGACGAATGCCGGCGCCGGAACCGGCTAACTGCGGCAGCGCAAGATAAGCGCGGATGGCGTCGCCCAGGGTCGCATGCTGCTGGCAAGACAATACCTCGATCGCCTCGAAGCGCCCCGGGCCGGTCTCCAGCGCGAAGCGGGCATTCGTGCCGCCGACGTCGGCGAGCAGGCGGGCGCCACCGGCATGGGTGAGGGATGCGGAATCAAGGCTGGAGGGAAAGGCGGTCATTGCAGCTAATAGAAGAGCGATGACCAAGCTTACACAACTTTGTAGTGTTCTTACAAGTAGATTTTGTAGTTTAGGTACATCGCTCTCACCCTCATGCTACATGTACGAAAGCCGTGACGCGAACGAAGTAGTCGAACTACCTCTCAGCATGGTGCCGGGTGCAGTTCCGGAACGGCGCCGCCCCGGGCGTTCCATGCTTCCAGGCCGCCGCGCAAGGGACGGGCGCGGTGGAACCCGTTGGCCAGGAACTGCTTGGCGACCTCGGCGGCCGTGACGTCGTTCGGGCAACTGCAATAGACGACGACGTGACGGTCCTTGTCGATGCTGGCCATCAGTTGCTCCGGCGCGCAGGACTGGAACGCCACCGCGCCGGGAATCGCCGTTTCCAGCTGCTGGGCCGTCAGGCTGCGGGCGTCGACGATCACCGGGTCGTGGCCGCCGTCGATCAGCGCCATGAGTTCGGCGATCCCGATGCGCGGCACGGCGTTGCGGGCCCGGTGGCGGCGCTGCTCGACGTACTTGACGGCGATGAACAGGGCCAGCAGCGTGGCCAGTACCGCCAGCGCGGTGCCGCCGGCGGTCTCAAGCCAGCCGAGCAGGTCTTCGACGCCGTCGTGGAACAGGATGCCCAGCAGGATGCCGGTGCCGCTCCACAAGGCCGCGCCGGTGACGGCATAGGCGAGGAACTGGCGGGTGCGGGTGCCGATGGCGCCGGACAGGGGTGCGGCGATGGTGTTGAAGCCGGGGACGAACTTCGACACCAGCAGCGACCTGGCGCCGAAGCGGCGGAAACGGTCCTCGGTCTGGTTCACGCAGGAATCGGGCGACAGCGAAATCTTGCACAGCAGGCGCAGGACGCGCTTGCCGTAGAAGCGCCCGGCGCGGAACCAGAACATGTCGCAGATCAGGCAGGCCAGCACCGCGGAGAGCAGGCACAGCTGCCAACTGAGCGCACCGTCGACCGAGAGCGCGCCGGCCACGACCAGGATCGGGAAGGCGGGAATGGGCAGGCCGAACTGCTCGACAAGGACGATGCCGAACACGATCAGCACACCGTAGACCTGGAGCAGTTCGACGAGTTGGGGCATCGCGCTAGTGTAGCGGAGATTGAGGGGCGGCGCTGGCGACTGCTGTTGCTTTTTCTACGCACCCCGGGGTATCGCCGCCAGCAGCGAGCGCGTGTACTCATGCCGCGGGTTGCGGTACAACTCGTCGGAATCCGCCATCTCGACCACCCTGCCATGGTGCATCACCATCACCTGGTCGGCAATGTACTTCACGACCGACAGGTCGTGCGAGATGAAGATGTAACTCATGCCGTACTCGTCCTGCAGGTCCTGCAACAGATTCAAGACCTGGGCCTGCACCGAGACGTCCAGCGCCGACACCGATTCGTCGCACACCAGGATGTCCGGCTTCATGGTCAGGCAGCGCGCGATGGCGATGCGCTGGCGCTGGCCGCCGGAGAATTCGTGCGGGTAGCGCTGGAAGGCCTGTTCCGGCAAGCCGACCCGCCGCAACAGCTCGTGCGCCATCCCGACCCGCTCGGCGTCGCCGGCCCCGATCCGGTGGATGCGCATCGGCTCGAGCAGGATCTGCCCGACCGTGAAGCGCGGGTTGAGCGAGGCATAGGGGTTCTGGAAGATGATCTGGATGCGCCGCTTGTAGGCCTGGTAGTCGCGCTCCGGCATGGCGAACAGGTCCTTGCCCTCGAAGATGGCGCTGCCGCCGGTGGCGCGGTGCAGGCGCAGCAGGGTCAGGCCGACCGTGGTCTTGCCCGAGCCGGATTCGCCCACCACGCCCAAGGTCTTGCCGCGCGCCAGGGTGAAGGAAACGTCCTCCACCGCCTTGAATTCGCGTTTTTTAAACAGTCCGTCGCGCAGCCAGAAGCTCTTGGCCAGGTTCTTCACCACCAGCACAGGCTCGTCGCCGGGCGCCGCGCCGCGCGTACGCTGGGGCAGTTCTTCCTCGGAGGCATACCGGCCGCTCAGGTAGTCGTCGATCACGGGCAGGCGCAGCGGACGCCCATCCAGCTGCGGCCGGCAGTGCAGCAGGGCCCGGGTATAGGCGTCGCGCGGGGCGCCGAAGACCTGGGCCGCCTCCCCTTCCTCGCGCACCTCGCCGTGGCGCATCACGATCACGCGGTCGGCGATCTCGCCCACCAGGGCGAGATCGTGGGTGATGAACAGCACCGACATCCGGTGCTTCTTCTGCAGGCGCTTGATCAGCTCCATGATCTGCCTCTGGATCGTCACGTCGAGCGCCGTGGTCGGCTCGTCCGCGATCAGGAGCTTGGGCTCGCAGGCGATCGCCATCGCGATCATCACGCGCTGCTGCTGGCCGCCCGACATCTGGCTCGGGTAGGCGTCGATCTTCAGCGCGGGGTCGGGAATCCCGACCTCGGCCAACAGTTCGAGCGTGCGCGCCCGCGCCTGCCTGGCGCTCATGCCCATGTGCCGGCGCAGCACCTCGCCGATCTGGAAGCCCACCGTGAACACCGGGTTGAGCGAGGACATCGGCTCCTGGAAGATCATCGCGATGTCCTTGCCGCACAAGGCCCGGCGTTCGGCCACGGACAGGTCCAGCAGCTCGCGGCCGTCGAAGCACGCGCGCGAGCCGGGATCGACGATGGTGGTGTCAAGCGGCAGCAGGCCCATCACGGCCAGCGAGCTGACCGACTTGCCGCTGCCGGATTCGCCCACCAGCGCGACCGTGCTGTTCCTCGGCACGTCGAAGGAAACGCCCTTGACCGCCTCGACCGTGTTCTTGCGGTCGACGCGGAAGGCGATGCGCAGGTCGCGCACCCGCAGCAGTGGAGTCGGGTCGGTCATCATTTGAGCTTCGGGTCGAGGGCGTCGCGCAAGGCGTCCGCGAACAGCGAGAAGGCCGTCACCAGGAGCGCCATCGCGCTCGCGGCGGCCGCCAGCTGCCACCACTTGCCCAGGATGAGTTCGTTCTGCGCCTCGTTCAGCATGCTGCCCCAGGACACCACGCCGACCGGCACCCCGAATCCCAGGAAGGACAGGATCACTTCGGCCTTGATGAATCCGACCACCAGGATCGACATCTGCACCAAGGCCACATGTGAGACGTTCGGCAGGATGTGGCCGAACATGCGCGACCAGGCGGACGCGCCGATGGCGTCGGCCGCCATCACGTATTCGCGCGCCTTGTGCTTGATGTATTCGGCGCGCATCAGTCGGTAGGGACCGGTCCAGCCGGTCAGGCCGAGGATGAGGACGATGGTCATCACCCCTTTCTGCTGCAGCACCGCGGCCACCGTGAGGATCATCAGGATCGAGGGGATCGAGGTGAAGATGCTGTAGAACCAGTTGAACAGGTCGTCGACGAACCCGCCGTAGAAGCCCGACAAGGCGCCGAACAGGGTGCCCAGCGCCACCGCCACGAAAGCCGCCGCCAGGCCGACCACGATCGAGGTCTCGCCGCCCTTGATGGTCTTCTTGACGATGTCATGGCCCCATTTGTCGGCCCCGAAGGGCAGCGTGGTCGCCTTTTCCACCGGCGGATGGCTGGCGCGTACTTGCGCCTTGAGCTCGGCCAACTCCTGCGCCAGCGGGTCGAAGGCGTTCGGCGGCGTCTCGCGCGGCAACTGGGCCGCGGCCAGCGCCCGCGCGCCCGCGTCGGCGCCGACGAAGGTCGGCGGCGCGTAGTTGACCGCCACCTCCTCTTCCCAGTCGGCGGCGATCAGGCCGGCGCTGGACAACACCAGCATCAGGAGAAAGCCCAGCACCACCGCCAGCGCGCCCATGGCGACGCGGTCGGCGCGCAGGCGGCGCCAGGCCAGGGCCCACAGGCCCGGGGATGACATCGGCGCGCTCACGGCATCCCTCATTTGAACTGTACCCGCGGATCCACGGCCTGGTACAGCAGGTCGGCCAGCAGGTTGAACACCATGGTCGCGGCGGCCACGTAGACCGTGATCGCCTTGATCACCGGGAAGTCGCTGCGCTCGACCGCCAGGATGACTTCGCGCCCGATGCCCGGGATGCCGAAGAAGCGCTCGAGCAGGAAGGCGCCGATGAGCAAGGCCGGCAGGTTGGCCATGACGTGGGTGATGATCGGGATCGCCGCATTGCGCAGCACATGCACCCACACCACGCGCCGCTCGGGCAAGCCCTTGGCGCGCGCGGTGCGCACGTAGTCCTGCCCCACCTCGTCGAGCACGAAGCTGCGGTACAGGCGCAGGGTGGGCGCGATCGAGACGGCCAGGCCGATGATGATGGGCAGCAGCGCGTAGTGCAGCAGGTTCTCCCCCAGGCTGTCGCCCCACCCCTGCACCGGGAACAGCCCCAGCTTGTAGGCGAACACGTACTGGAACACGATGATGTAGACCAGGATCGAGATCGACATGCCGACCGTGCAGGCCACCATCACCGCGCGGTCGGTGAGCGAACCGCGCACGAAAGCGATGCTCAAGGCCAGGGCGATGCCCAGCACGGTTTCCAGGATGGTGAGCGGGACCAGCACGGTCAGGGACGGGCCCAGGCGGCTCGCGATGATCTGCGACACCGGCTCGCCCGTGCTCCAGGCATTGCCGAAGTCGAAAGTCAGGATCTGCTTGATGAAAATCCACAGCTGGACCGGATAGGGCTGGTCGGTGCCGAGCTGGCGCCGGATGTTCTCGATGGCGGCGGCATCGGCCATCTTCCCGGCCAGCAGGTAGGCCGGGTCGCCGCCGACCCAGTTGAACAACAGGAATACCAGCACCACGACCCCGAGCATGGTCGGCAGCATCTGCCACAGCCGGCGGACGATAAAGCGAAGCATGGAACTCCTGAAGGTGGATGACGCGGCGTCTCGTCCGCCCCGGCCGAGCCGGACGGAAGGGCGTAACGATAGCGCATATTCTGCCGTCGTGGCAGCGCGCGGTGCCGCTGCCACCCCATTCCATTTTGTTTCCCGCCCATAACTTCAGTCGAGAAATTTGTAAAGACATTTACGGTGCAGTTGTATTTTTGACTTGTACAGACATTCCATTTGACAACGTATGTACACCAATGTATTTATTGCGCGTTGGTAAAAGATGCCGTTCAAACACGATTACGGCAATGTCATCGCAAGCTCCGCAGCAAAGCTCAGGAAAGCGCTGCGGATTCACCTGGGAAAACTTAACATGATGGTTGAAACAGTGCTCTCTCGTTCAGTTCGATTGATGTTCGCCGGCGGCATGGTCTTTGCCGCCAGCGCCTATGCGCAAGACGCGCAGCAGGCGACGCAGCAGACGGCAAGCGCCGAAGGGCAGCAATTGCAGCGTGTGGAAGTGACTGGCTCGCGTATCGCCACGGCCAACCTGGAAAGCGTCAGCCCGGTCACCGTCGTGGGCGCCAAGGATATCAAGCTCGAAGGCACACGTTCGGTGGAAAACCTGCTGAACAACCTGCCTCAGGTCTTCGCCGACCAGGGCGGTTCGATCTCGAATGGTTCTTCCGGCACGGCCACCGTCAATCTGCGCAACTTCGGCGCCGACCGTACCCTGGTGCTGGTCAATGGCCGCCGCCTGCCGGCCGGCTCGCCGCGCAATACCGCAGCCGACCTGAACCAGATTCCGGCAGCGCTGATCAAGCGCGTCGAAGTGCTCACCGGCGGCGCCTCGGCCATCTACGGCTCCGACGCGGTCGCAGGCGTCGTCAACTTCATCATGAACGACAGCTTCCAGGGTATTCAACTGGAAACCAACTACGCCTTCTACAACCACGAGCAGAAAGGCGGGCCGGCAGCGCAAGCCGCCAAGCGCCGCAACTTCCCCGTGGCCGACGACAAGGGAGCGGACGGCAAGATCAAGGATGCCAACCTGCTGCTGGGCGGTAACTTCGCCGACGGCCGCGGCAATGCCGTCGCCTTCCTCGGCTACAAGAAAGAAGATGCGCTGCTGCAGTCCGAGCGCGATTTCACGTCCTGCTCGCTGGACGGTTTCAGTTCGGGCAATACCTTCAACTGCGGCGGTTCGGGCACCAGCTTCCCCGGCCGCTTCTTCACCGCGGCGGGCCAGCGCACCGTTGCCGACGCCAATGGCAACACCCGCCCCTACGTCGCCGCGACCGACCAGTACAACTACGGTCCGCTGAACTACTTCCGCCGCCCGTCCGAGCGGTATACCTTCAGCAGCTTCACCCGCTACGACATCAACGAACAGGCACGCCTGTACACCGAGGCCAGCTTCCACGACGACCACACCGTCGCCCAGATCGCCCCGTCCGGTCTGTTCGGCTTCGACGCCTCGGGTGCGAATGCGATCCGCTGGGAGAATCCGTTCCTGTCGACCGCCTGGAAACGCGACCTCGGCCTGACCGGCCCCGGCTCGACCGCCGATGCCATCATTTTCCGCCGCAACGTGGAAGGGGGCGGCCGCCAGGACGACCAGCGCCACACCTCCTACCGCGGCGTGATCGGCGTGAAGGGCGACGTCGGTAACTGGAGCTACGATGCTTTTGCCCAGATGGGCAAGGTGCTGTACTCGGAAACCTATTTCAACGACTTCTCCAACCAGCGCATCGGCCGCGCACTGAACGTCGTCACCGGCAGCAACGGCCAGCCGGTCTGCCAGAGCGTCATCGACGGCACCGACCCGAACTGCGTACCGTATAACATCTGGGCATTGGGCCAGGTTTCGCCAGAAGCCTTGAAATACCTGCAGACCCCGGGCTTCCAGAAAGGCAGCACCTCGCAAAGCGTGCAGGGCATTAACCTGTCGACCGACCTGGGCGAGTACGGCATCAGGCTGCCGACCACCAGCCGCGGCATCGGACTCGCACTGGGCTGGGAACATCGCACCGAGAAGCTCGACCTGGCCACCGATACCGCCTTCGAAACCGGCGACCTGGCCGGCCAGGGCGGCCCGACCCTGGGCGTGGCCGGCCAGTTCAGCGTGCGCGATTACTATGCCGAGGCGCGCATCCCGGTGCTGGAAAAACTGCCTTTCGCCGATGCGCTGACCTTGAGCGCCTCCTATCGCAAGTCGGATTATTCGACCGGCCAGAAGACCAATTCCTACGGCGTGGGCGCCGAATGGTCGCCCGTGCAGGCCGCCAAGTTCCGTTTCAGCTACCAGCGTGCAGCGCGCGCGGCCAACGTGGTCGAACTGTTCACCCCGCAGGGTCTCAGCCTGTTCGGCATGGCGAACGACCCGTGCGCCGGCGCCCGTCCGTCGGCCACGCTGGCCCAGTGCCAGCTGACCGGCGTCAGCGCGGCGCAGTACGGCTCGATCGAGGACAGCCCGGCGCAGCAGTACAACCAGATCAGCGGCGGCAATACCGACCTGGCGCCGGAGAAATCGGATTCCTACACCCTGGGCCTGGTCTTGACCCCGATGCGCAACCTGAGCCTGACCATCGACGCCTTCGACATGAAGGTCGAGGGCACGATCGGCGGCCTGTCGGCATCGACCACCCTGACCCAGTGCATCCAGACCGGCGATCCGAAGTTCTGCGGGCTGATCCAGCGCGACCGTCTCGGAACCCTGTGGGCGCTGCCCGCCGGACGCATCGTCGCCACCAACCAGAACCTGGGCATCAGTTCGACCCGCGGCCTGGACCTGGGCGCCAACTACGGCATGAAACTGGCCGGCTACGGCAGCCTCGACCTGTCCTACATCGGCACCTTCCTGGACGAATTCAAGCAGGAAGACTTCCCGGGCTCGGGCGAGTATGACTGCGCCGGCCTGCATGGCACGACCTGCGGAACGCCGCTGCCGAAGTACCGCCACAAGATCCGCGCGGTATGGGGTACGCCATGGCGTGGCCTGGAATTCGGCGTCACCTGGCGCCACATCCGCGGCGTCAAGCTCGACGCGACCAGCGACAACCCGCTGCTGGGCACCGAGTTCGAGCCGGCCGACGAGAAGCTGGCGGCACGCGACTACCTGGACCTGGTGGGACAATGGTCGGTCAACAAGAACCTGACCCTGCGCATGGGTGTCAACAATGCGCTGGACCGGGACCCGCCTGTCACCGGCGTGGTGGCGGCGGTGTTCGGCAACGGCAATACCTATCCGCAGGTGTATGACGCCATGGGCCGTCATATCTTCCTGAACCTGACCGCCAAGTTCTGATCGGGCGGATCGAAACCGGGAACGGCGCACCCACCGGGTGCGCCGTTTTTTCGTCCGTTCTTATTCCTGCCGCAGCCTGCGCTGCTTCACCGCTTGCGCCAGTCCCTCCAGCACCCCGATGCTGGTTTCCCAGTCGATGCAGCCGTCGGTCACCGACTGGCCATAGGTCAGTTCCTTGCCCGGCACCAGGTCCTGGCGGCCGCCCACCAGGTGCGACTCGATCATCACGCCGACGATGCGGTCGTCGCCAGCCGCGATCTGGGAGGCGATGTCGGCGCACACCGGCACCTGGTTCTGCGGGTTCTTGCTGCTGTTGGCATGCGAGGCGTCGATCATCAGGCGGCTGGCCAGGCCATTGGCCGCCAGCTGCCTGCACGCCTCGTCCACGCTGGCCGCGTCGTAGTTCGGCGCCTTGCCTCCGCGCAGGATGATGTGGCAGTCCTCGTTGCCGGAAGTCGACACGATCGCCGAATGCCCGCCCTTGGTCACGGACAGGAAGTGGTGCGGCTGCGAGGCCGCCTTGATCGCATCGGCCGCGATCTTGATGTTGCCGTCGGTGCCGTTCTTGAAACCGACCGGACAGGACAGGCCCGAGGCCAGCTCGCGGTGCACCTGCGATTCGGTGGTCCTGGCGCCGATGGCGCCCCAGCTGATCAGGTCGGCGATGTACTGCGGGCTGATCACGTCCAGGAATTCGGTGCCGGCCGGCAGCCCCAGCTCGTTGACGTCGCGCAGCAGCTCGCGCGCCATGCGCAGGCCGTCGTTGATGCGGAAGCTGTTGTCCATGTAGGGGTCGTTGATCATGCCCTTCCAGCCGACCGTGGTGCGCGGCTTCTCGAAGTAGACGCGCATGATGATCTCGAGCTCGCCGGCAAAGCGCAAGCGCTGCTCGGCCAGGCCGCGCGCATACTCGAGCGCCGCCTTCGGATCGTGGATCGAGCACGGGCCGACCACCACCATCACGCGGTCGTCCTGGCCGTGCAGGATGCGGTGCAGGGCGACGCGGGCGCTGGCCGCGGTCTGCTCGGCGGCCGGGGTGACCGGAAACTCGCGGATCAAGTGCGCGGGCGGCGTCAGTTCCTTCATTTCGCGGATGCGTAAATCGTCGGTGCGAGGCATGCTGTACTCCGTATCTTGGTCTGGGCTGGGCTGGAAATAAAAAAACCGCCATCGCTGGCGGTTTGTCTGGATTTGCGTCGGACTGTTCCTGAAATTGCGTGAACCTGCCGCTACTCCACCGCCAAGGGGCTGGAATGGCTAAAGTAAAAGTAGCAGGTAAAGAAAACGTGCTGGCGCATGGAAAATCCGGGGCGGTCTGGAGACCTGGTTCGATCGACTATAACGCCATTGTGTAACGCTTGGCAAGCCTTTTCCGGGAGGCTCTGTCCAACCGAAGAGTCCAGGCGCGCGGCTCGCGCCGCTTGCGCGCCACCAGCACGCGGACTGCCATCGGCAGATTTGGCAACCGGTTGCGGGAATCCTACAGCTGTTCCCTACCTTTCCGCGCACCTTGATCCGGATCAGTCGCCGTTCATCCAGCGGTGCAAAAGTCGATTCAAGCCCCCGATTGCTTCGCGCCGCTCTTGTGTTCCCACAAGAAAAGTTGTTTAGGAACTTGATTGTACTCAACCAAGGGGCGGCGCGAAGGCGACGGGAACAATCCCAACCACTGGAGTCCGGACATGACTGAAACCCTGCTCTCGCGCGCCCTGCGGCGCATTTTTGCCGGCGGCGGCGCCGTCGGCCTGTTGTCAGTCGGCTTTCCCCTGTTGGCCGCAAGCCCCCACGCGGCGGCACAGGAAGTGGCGCCGAAACCCATTGCCCGCGTCGAAATCACCGGTTCGAACATCCGCCGGGCCCAGGCCGAAACCGCGTCCTCGGTGCTGACGGTGAACCGCGCCGACATCGAACGCTCCGGCAAGACCACCGTCGCCGAACTGCTGCAGACGCTGGCCGTCGACAACCAGGGCTCGGTGCCGGTCAACTTCGGCAGCGGCTTTGCCGCCGGCGCCTCCGGCATCTCGCTGCGCGGCCTCGGCACCGCCTCGACCCTGGTGCTGCTCAACGGCCGCCGCATGGCGCCCTACGGCCTGGCCGACGACGGCCAGAAGGTGTTCGCCGACCTCAACGTCATCCCCTCGGACGCGGTCGAGCGGGTCGAGATCCTGAAGGACGGCGCCTCGGCCATCTACGGCTCCGACGCGATCGCCGGCGTGGTCAACATCATCCTGCGCCGCGACTTCCAGGGCACCACGGCGCGCGCCCTGTTCGGCACCGCCGAGGCCGGCGACGGCCAGCACCACAACCTCGCCCTCACCTGGGGCAAGGGCGACCTCGACACCGACCGCTACAACGCGCTGCTGACCTTCGAGTACAAGCGCACCGACGAAATCTGGAACCGCGAGCGCGGCAACCGCGACTACATCGGCAAGGCCGACCTGCGCCCGTGGGGTTTCTCGGCCCAGGAAGCGCTGGGCGGCACCGGCGCCATTACCGGCAACAACGCGGCCGGCAGCGCGATCAACGGCAACGTGCGCAATCCCGCCACGTTCGACTACTACAACCGCGGCAACCCGGCCGGCCTCGGCTTCACCCGCACCTTCCCCGGCGCAGCCTGCAGCAACTTCACCAACCACCCGCAGGGCGATCCGGGCGGCGGCTGCCTGGTGGATGCCGCATTCCTGTACAACCAGATCCAGCCGCAGACCGAATACGTCTCGCTGTTCGGACGCGGCACCGCCATGGTGCGCCCGGGTCTGGAGGCTTACGGCGAGCTGAACCTGTATAGCAACCTGACCCAGTCGTCCACCACCCCGTCCGGGCTCAACGCCAACGTCGGCTACCCCGGCGGTCCGGTCAGCAACGCCGGTGTGCAGTTCGGCGCCACCCACCCCGACAACCCCTATTTCGGCACCCCGGCGCGCCTGCGCTACCTGGCGGCCGACGTCGGACCGCGCCGCTCCGACATCGAGTCCTTCTTCACGCGCGCCCTGCTCGGCGTGCGCGGCACCACCCAGGGCTGGGAATGGGATACCTCGCTGCTGTATTCGCGCAGCAAGGTACAGAATGAGCGCACCGGCTATCTGGCGCGCGACGCCACCTTCGCCCTGCTCGACCCGAGCCCGGCCAACGTGGCCGCGGCGCTCGCCAACAATCCGGCCTACCGCGCACTGCCGGTGGGCAGCTACTGGCGGATCGCCGAGAATGCCGGCTTGAATTCGCCGGCCGTGTACGCCGCGCTGTCGCCACTGATCAGCAACGACGCCCATACCGAGATCGCCCAGATCGACTTCAAGGCCACGCGCGAGTTCGGCAAGCTGCCGGGCGGCGCGCTCGGGGTGGCGGTCGGCGCCGAGTTCCGCCACGAATCGGCCGAACTGGAGCCGACCAGCGGCACCGAGCGCGGCAACATCATCGGCCTCGGCTATTCGGCCTATGACGGCCAGCGCAACGTGACCGCCCTCTACGGCGAAGTGCTGGCGCCGGTGTGGCAGGGCGTGGAAATCACCGGCGCGCTGCGCTACGACCACTTCACCGACGTGGGCGACGCCTGGACTCCGAAAGCCGGCATCAAGTGGACGCCGGTGCGCAACTTCGCCTTGCGCTCGACCTTCGCGCGCGGCTTCCGCGCACCCAGCCCGGCCGAGAACGGCGTCGGCGGGCTGGCCGCCTTCTCCACCGCCAGCGACCCGCTGCGCTGCGGCCTGGGCGTGCAGTCGGCCTGCAACCCGGCCTCGATCGCCATCATCACCTCGCCCAACCAGGCGCTCAGCCCGGAACGCTCGAAGAGCTGGAACGTGGGCGTGATCTGGGATCCGCTGCCGCGCACCAGTATCTCGGTCGACTTCTGGCAGATCAAGCGCAAGAACGAGATCAACCAGGAGCAGATCGACGCCGCCATCGCGGCCGGCAGCGTGGCGCGCGACCCGACCACCGCGGTGCCGACCATTCCGGGCGACCCGGGCGCCATCACCGCGGTGCTGGCCCGCTACGTCAACTCGGCCAGCACCAAGGTGCGCGGCATCGACCTCGACGCCCGCCAGAGCTTCGCGCTGCCGAGCGGCTACGGCAACCTGGTGTTCGACGCCAAGTACACCTTCCTCGACAAGTGGGAGCGCACCGAGCAGGACGGCAGCACGCGCGACTACGCCGGCACCCACGGCAACTGCGACGTGACCAACTGCGTCGGCACGCCCGACCACAAGGTCAACCTGCGCGCCACCTGGGAGCGCAGCAACTGGCGCGTGTCGCTCAACGCGAACTACCGCGGACGCATCGACAACACGCTGTTCAAGAACGATCCGGAAGGCTGCGCCACCCATTTCGCCAACGGCAACGACGCACCGACCGATTGCGAACTGGCTTCGTTCACGACAGTTGACCTGGTGTTCCGCTGGAAGCCGCAGCAGCGCTGGGAAGTATTCGGTTCGATCCAGAACCTCTTCGACAAGAAAGCCCCGCTCGATCCGCTGACCTACGGCGCGGTGTCGTACAACCCGCTCGACTACTACGGCGCGATCGGCCGCTTCGCCACCATCGGGGCGCGCTACACGTTCTGAAGCAGGCAGCCGCGGGCAGGCGCAGGGAGATTCTTTCCCTGCGCCTGCCTGCGTACGCCCCCTCCACCCTGCCTTGCCCGCCTTGCCCTGCATTGCCTTGCCGCCCGCCCACCACCATCCGGAGCCGAAGATGACCGAAACCACCCTGTCCCGCGCCCTGCGCAGGCTGTTCGCCTGCGGCTCGGCGGCCGGCCTTGCGCTATGTGCGCCGCCCCTGCTGGCCCAGACCTCTCCCCCCGCCCTGCAGCCGCCGCCGACCCCGACGGCGGCGCCGATGCAGCGCGTCGAGATCACCGGCTCCTCGATCCGGCGCCTGGCCACCGAGACCTCGCTGCCGATCACGACGGTCCGCGCCGCCGATTTCGCCAAGCAGGGCCTGGCGACGGCGCAGGAAGTGCTGAACGCGATTCCGATGAACCAGTCGTCCGAGGGCTCGACGGCGGCGGTCGGGTCCGGCACCGGCGGCCGGGCCACCGCCGACCTGCGCGGCCTGGGCGGCGACAAGACCCTGGTGCTGCTCAACGGGCGGCGCCTGGCGAACCACCCGTATTTCGCCGATTCGGTCGACCTCAACATCATTCCGGTGGCCGCGCTGGAACGGGTCGAAGTGCTGCGTGACGGCGCCTCCGCGATCTACGGCACCGACGCCATCGGCGGCGTGATCAATTTCATCACCAAGCGCTCGGTGGAAGGGACGGCGCTGGTGGTCGAGGCCTACGAGCCCTATGCCCAGGGCGGCGGCAACGAGCAGCGCATCAACCTGTCGGGTGGCTGGGGCGAGCTCGAACGCGACGGGCTGAGCATGTGGGGCGTGATCGACTGGCACCAGCAAAGCCCGCTGCGCGCCACCGAGCGCCGTTTCTCCAACACCGGCATCCGGCCCGAACGCGGCATGTTCGAGGTCAGCGGCACCACCTTCCCCGCCAATTTCTTTTCCGATCTCGGCGTGACCGGCAACCCGTATGCCCCGGCCTGCCAGCCGCCCGATTCGGTGGCGTTGCCGGGCGAACCCCTGTGCGCCTTCGACTACACCCGCTTCGTCGACAATATCCCCAAGACGCGCCAGTTCAGCGCCATGGCCCGGCTCAACAAGAAATTCGGCGAGCACACGGCCGGCCTGGAATTCGTGCACGGCCGCAGCACCAACGAGGCCCGGGTGGCCCCGCCGCCGCTGTCCGGCATCGGCGTGATCATGACGGGCGACAGTCCCTTCTATCCCGGCAACGGGATCGTGCCGGCCTTCCCCGGCCTGACGGGCGAGCCGCTCGACATCTCCTGGCGGCCGCTCGAGACCGGCCGGCGCAACAATTTTGATTCCAGCATCACCGACCGCCTGCTGGCCAGCCTGGAGGGCACGCTGGCCGGTTGGGACTACAACACGGCGATTTCCTACTCGCTCGGCAAGGCGAAGAGCGTTTTCAACGGCGGCTACGTCATCGACCAGCGCATCATCGACGGAGTGGGGGCCGGCATCCTGAACCCCTTCGGCCCGCAGGACGCGCAAGGGACCGAGTACCTGCGCAATTCGATCCTGTCCGGCGAATACCTGCATGCGCGCATCCACAGCGCGGCGGTGGATGCACGCGCCAGCCGCGAGCTCATGACGCTCCCCGGCGGTCCGCTCGGCTTCGCCATCGGCGCCGAGTTCCGGCGCGACCGCGCCAAGTATTTCGTCAACCGCGAACTGGCCTCGCAGGCCTCCAGCTCGGGCTCGGCCGACGCGCGCGACCAGTCAGGACAGCGCAGCATCTGGGCCCTGTTCAGCGAAGTGAACGTACCGATCGTCAAGGACCTCGAGCTCAACGTCGCCGCGCGCTACGACCACTACAGCGACGTCGGCGGCAGCTTCAATCCGAAGGTGGCGCTGCGCTGGCAGCCGACCCGGCAACTGCTGCTGCGCGGCTCCTTCAACAAGGGCTTCCGCGCCCCGACGCTGTTCGACCTGTACGGCCCGCAGACCACCACCAACAGCTCGGACACCTACGACGATCCGGTGCTGTGCCCGAACGGCGTGCCGGCGCCCGGCGCCAACCCGAACATCGCCTGCGGCCAGCAGCAGTTCGTGCGCGGCGGCGGCAATCCCGACCTGTCGCCGGAACGTTCGCGCACCTACAGCGCCGGCATCGTGGTCGAGCCGGTCCGGAACCTCACGCTCTCGGTCGATTACTGGAACATCCGCCTCAAGGACCAGATCAGCGAGCTTGCCGAGCAGACCATCTTCGGCAACTACGACAAGTACCGCAACCTGTTCGTCTACGACCCCACCGGCACCAGCCTGCAGTACGTGCTGGCCATTACCGACAACCTGGGCGAAGTGAAGACCCGTGGCCTCGACCTGTCGGTGGCCTACCGCATGCCGCGCACGCGCCTCGGCAACCTCAGCGTCAACCTGGACGGCACCTACGTCAACAAGTACGACTACCAGAACGAGCCGGGCGGACCGTTTACCCAGAATGCGGGGCGCTACGCCGACGCCACCCCGGTCTTCCGCTGGCGCCACAATCTGCTGTTCACCCTGGCGCGCGGCGATTGGAGCTTCAACCTGGCCAACCGCTACATGTCGCACTACCTGGATCAGAACACGGCGGTGGCGCCGGAATTCTTCAACAAGGTCGGGCACTACTCGATCTGGTCGCTCTCGGCGACCTACACGGGCAACAAGAAGGCCGAGCTGACGGCGGGCATCAAGAACCTGTTCGACGAAGAACCGCCTTTCACCAACCAGGTCACCAATTTCCAGCTGGGCTACGATCCGCGCTATACCGACCCGCTCGGCTTCACGGTCTATGCGCGCGTGACTTACCGCTTCTAAGACAAAACCCAACCGGGCTGATAGGTAGCACGGCGATCTCGTTTGCCTCGAAACCGTCGCACCGGCGAAGGCCTGTGCCTAAGTTCGTCGCGTACCACGAGCCGGCGAGAACGAACGAAAAAAAGCCGGCCCTCGAGCCGGCTCCCTTATTGCAGCGCCTCCTGTTTCAGCCGGTGCCGCCAACCGTCACGCCTTCGATGCGCAGGGTCGGCTGGCCGACGCCGACCGGCACGCTCTGGCCTTCCTTGCCGCACACGCCCACGCCCGAATCCAGGCGCATGTCGTTGCCGATCATGGAAATGTTGTTCATCACTTCCGGGCCGTTGCCGATCAGGGTCGCGCCCTTCACCGGATAGCTGATCTTGCCGTTCTCGATCATGTAGGCTTCGCTGGCCGAAAACACGAACTTGCCGTTGGTGATGTCGACCTGGCCGCCGCCGAAATTGACCGCATACAGGCCGTTCTTCACCGAGGCCAGGATTTCTTCCGGATCCTTGTCGCCGGCCAGCATGTAGGTATTCGTCATGCGCGGCATCGGCAGGTGGGCGAAGGACTCGCGGCGCGCATTGCCGGTGACCGGCATCTTCATCAGGCGCGCGTTCATCGTGTCCTGGATATAACCCTTCAGGATGCCGTCCTCGATCAGGGTGGTGCACTGGGTCGGGTTGCCTTCGTCGTCCATGTTGAGCGAGCCGCGGCGGTCCTGCAGGGTGCCGTCGTCGACCACGGTCACGCCCTTGGCCGCGACGCGTTCGCCGATGCGGCCGGCGTAGGCCGAGGAACCCTTGCGGTTGAAGTCGCCTTCCAGGCCGTGGCCCACCGCCTCGTGCAGCAGCACGCCGGGCCAGCCCGGTCCGAGCACGATGGTCATCGGGCCGGCCGGCGCCGGACGCGCTTCCAGGTTGACGCAGGCCGATTTCACCGCTTCGGTCGCGTACTTGTCGAGCAGCTCGTCGCTGAAGTAGCCGTAGTCATAACGCCCGCCGCCGCCGGAGGAGCCGACTTCGCGGCGGCCGTTCTGTTCGGCGATGACGGTGACGGACACGCGCACCAGCGGGCGGATGTCGGCCGCCAGCACGCCGTCGCTGCGCACCACCAGCACCACGTCGTATTCGCCGGCCAGGCCGGCCATCACCTGCACCACGCGCGGGTCCTTCGCACGCGCCATCTTTTCCACGCGCTCCAGCAGTTTCACCTTCGCCGTCGCGTCGAGCGAAGCGAGCGGATCGTGCGGCAGGTAGAGCGAACGGCCGCCGGTCGGGCGCGCCGCGCTGGCGATCTTCACCTTGCCGGCGCCTGCGCGGGCGATGGTGCGGGTGGCCGCCGCCGCGTCCAGCAGCGCCGTTTCGGAAATATCGTCGGAATACGAAAAGGCCGTCCGGTCGCCCGACACGGCGCGCACGCCGACGCCCTGGTCGATCGAGAAGCTGCCGGTCTTGACGATGCCCTCTTCCAGACTCCAGCCCTCGCTCTTGGTGAACTGGAAATACAGGTCGGCGTAGTCGACCTTGTGCGTGAACATCGAGCCCAGCGCATTGAGCAGCTTGCCCTCGTCGAGGCCGAATGGCGTCAGCAGCACGTCGCGCGCGACAGCCAGGGAGGAAAGGTTCGGTTCGAATGGTTTCATTTTGCGTTCGGTCTTCGTGTGGAAAGATCATTGTGCCATATCTGCCCGCTTCGTATCGGACACGATCCGGCCCGACAGGGAGGACCCGGTGCATCTGGCAAAAACCTACTTGCCGGCAGAATAACGTGCCCCGTACACTGCGCCTTAACAAAGGTCTGCAACCGGCCCAGAAGCGGACGTTTACCTTCGTCACCCTAGTTAAAAAGATGTCGGACTATCAAGCCTCTTGGCAAAGGGCGGAACTCCTGTTAGCGACAGCAAAGACACTACTCCTGCCGGAAGTCGCTGCAGCCAACGAAACCGACCTGCGACAATTCGATGAGTTTTTGGATGCCAACGAACTCGGACTGGCGTTTGAATGTCTTGAGTCGATCACTTACGAAGATCAGCCAACATGCCTTCCGCTTCTTCGTCTGTTGAGGTCCACTGCGGAAGAAATGAACTTGCGCGAAAACTTGGCGGAACTCGACAACAGAATTAACGCCTTGGAAAAACCGCTTACCCAGTAACGTGCAACGTCCGGAATGGGTCGATAGCGGACGCTACAATAGGTCCGCAATGGGTCAGGAGCGGACGGTGCAGAACGTTATTTGAAGCGTCTAATTGACATGACTGAACGGGTAAGACCGACTCTCGAAAAATCGTTCTGGCCTCGACATCTGGCTATGTGCCCGAGCGCGACGACCAGTTCTTGCGCGACCTGTTAGCTGCACGCGTAGAATTAGTCAGCGCGAGCAAGGACGCGCCCCGCCGCGGGATCGCTAGCTGGAGCCCACTTGCTCGCGGATGCTTACAGCTTGCGGTGCTTCAGCGCCGGCAGGCTCTCGCGCACGCTGGTCAAGAAATCCTCGTCGAGCGTGCCGCCGATGACGCCCTCGCCTTCGCGCAGCACCGCCTTTACTTCGCCCCAGGGATCGACCAGCATGCTGTGTCCGAAGGTGCGGCGGCCGTTGGCGTGCAGTCCTCCTTGCGCCGAGGCCAGCACGTAGCACTGGTTCTCGATCGCACGCGCGCGCAGCAGGATTTCCCAGTGCGCGAGACCCGTGGTGTGGGTGAAGGCGGCCGGCACGATGATCAGGGCGCACTCGCCCATCGCCCGGAACAGCTCCGGGAAGCGCAGGTCATAGCACACCGACAGGCCGACCCGGCCGAAGGGCGCGTCGAACACGCCCACGCTCTCGCCTGGCACGATGGTGCGTGCCTCGTCATAGGACTCGCTGCCCTTGTTGAAGCCGAACAGGTGGATCTTGTCGTAGCGGCTGGCCGGCTTGCCCTGCGGGTCGTAGACCAGGGTAGTATTGAGCACCTTGCCGTCGACCTGCGACACCAGCGGCAGCGTACCGCCCACCAGCCAGATGCCGTGCTCGCGCGCGAGCATCGCCATGCAATCCTGGATCGGGCCACTACCTTCCGTTTCCGCGTGCGCCACCTTGTCGCCGTCGCTCATGCCCATGATCGGCCAATATTCCGGCAGCGCCACCAGCTGCGCGCCCTCGCTCGCCGCTTGCGCCACCAGCCGGCGGGCGGTCGCCAGGTTGTCTTCCACCCGCGGGGTGGACACCATCTGCACTGCGGCTACCTTGGTCATGTCCTGTCACTCCTTCTTGGCATTGGGGCGCGCGCCAGGCTGGGCCTGTGCCCTGGCCTGGGGCGCCGGCGTGGGATTGTCGATCTTGGTGATGGTCGGGGAGCGCCACGGTCCCGAAATCTGCATCTGGTAAGTGAGTGCCTTCATCACCGGCGCGCGCAGGAACAGTTGCGCCAGGTAGCTGCCGATGCCCACGATCGGATTCACCGCCAGGCCATACACCAGCGGTCCAGTGCCGAGGTTGAATTCGGGGATCACCACCACCCGCAGGTTGGTGGTCTCGTGGGCGATGTCGGCGGTGCCGTCCATCAGGATGGTCGCCGCCACCCCGTGCATCTTGAGGTTGTCGGTGCGCAGCACGCCGCGCTGGATCAGGGCGTTGGCGCTGATGCCGTCGAAAGCCAGGCCTTCCGAGAACACGTCGTGGAAATCGAGCTTGAGCAGGCGCGGCAGGGCCTGCAGGCTGAGCACCCCGAGCAGCTTGGCGGCGCCCGGATCCTGTTTCAGGAACTGGCCTGATTCCACGTTCATCTCGATCTGGCCCGACAGGCTCGGGATGTCCAGGTCGTAGGGCAGCCCGCTCCAGGAGATATCGCCCGACATCTTGCCCTTGCCGCGGCGCAGGGTTTCAGGGAAGCCGAGGCGGTCGAGCAGCTTGCCGGCGTCATCGATGTCGAGGATGAAGTTCAGGCTGGTATTGCTGCGCCCGTCCTTGTGCAGCCAGCGTCCGTTGGCCTTGAGCTGCCCGTCCGGGTTGTCGAGGCTGAGCCGGTTGATGCGCCACTCGCGTCCGGCCAGCGCCTGCACGTTGTTGGCCTGCAGTTCGAGGCGGCCGAGGCGCTTGTCGGCCAACTGGAATTGCTCGGCCACGATGTCGAGCGAGGGGATGGTGGCGCTGGCGCCGCGGTTCGATTCCAGCAGATGCTTGACCTCGGCTTCGCTCGATTCCGGGATCACCAGCGAGGCCAGCCGTGCCGTCACCTTGCCGACAGCCTGGCCGGCGCCGGACTCAAGCCAGGTCACGTAGCCGCTCGCATGGCGCGAATGCAGGTTGGCCTGCCAGGTGTTGGCCAGGTGGGTGGCGCCCAGCACCACGTCGGCCATGCGCCGCTCGCCGATGGTCAGCTCGCCGACCCGGCCGCCGATCAGGCTCGGCATCACGTACTGGGCAAACCCGGCGGCGCCGCCATCGCCGGCGCCGCCGCCATCCTCGCCCGCGATCGCCTTGCCGGCCGCGATCCAGCCGTCCGCGTTGAGCGCGCGCATGTTCACCTGGATCATCATGCCGCTGTCCGGCGCCGGCGCCGGCACGTTGACGCCGATGCCGCCGCGCAGCACGGTCCAGGGCGCGTGCCCGGTCTTCTCGCGCTGGTAGCGCGCCGCCACGCCTTCGCCCAGCATGACGCGGATCTCGTCGCGCGCCACGCCGCCCACCAATGGCTCGCCCGCCAGGACGAAGCGCAGCGGCAGGCTGTCGGCCTCCGGCTTGTTGAGCGGCGCAGGCAGTTCCAGGCCCAGGCCGGCCAGGTTCGATTCGAGGGTGATCAGGCGCCGCCCTTCGCGCACCACCACGCTGCCGGTGTAGGGCGTGCTGCCCGACAGGCGCTGCGCCAGCCGTCCCAGCGCCGGCGCCGGTGCGGTGCGGCGCATGCCCTCGGCCGAGAGGTTGCCGTGCAGGCGGATCGCGACGCTGCCGTCCTTCTGGGTGCCGCCGGACAGGCCCAGCGGCCCACCCAGGAAGCTGGCGCCCACGCCGTTCAGGGCCACGCCGCGCTCCCAGAATTCGATTCGGCCTTCCGCCGCCTGCAAGGCCGGCAGTTCCGGGAACAGGCTGATGTCGTTGCCCAGCAGTTGCAGGCTGCCCTGTACCTTGGTCTCGGGCAGGTGCGCCAGCGGCATGCGCAGCCGCAGGCCCAGGCGCGCATTGCCGCCGGCGCGGGTTTCATCGGTAAAGTGGCCGATCCACTCCGGCACCGGGCTGGCCGCCACGTAGCGCAGGAACTCCTGCATCGGCGCGGCAGCAACGCCGTCGATCTCGAGCATCATCTTCTCGTGGGCGCCCAGGTCCGGGATCACCGCTTTCACCTTGGACAGTCCCACTCCCATGGTGCGCAGGGTGTCGCCGCGGATTTCCATGCGCGCGCGGTCGAATTCGATGCGGCCGTTGATGTTCTCGGCCAGCGGCCACAGCGGGGTGCCGTCCGGGTGACGATGGCCCGGCGCATACTCGAGGCGCGCATTCTCGAGGCGGCCGGCGGCATGGAATTCGCCCCGGGCGCGCTCCAGTACGTTGGTGGCGCGGAACGGGAAACCGGTCAGGTCGCCGCGCAGGCGCAGGCGCGCATCGCGCAGGGTGCCGCCCTGCAGCGCGTCGGTCAGCCAGTGGGCCAGGTGTTCGGGGGTGGCCAGCGGCAGGTAGCGCCCGACCGAGCCGATCGCGAAGCCGTCGAGCGTGGCGCTGATGTCGGCCGTGCCCGGCCCTGCCGGGCCGCCATCCGGCAGCAGCGGCAGGCTGTGGCGTCCGGACAGCGAGCCGCTCAAGCCGCCTTGCGCAAAAGCCAGGCGCTCGACCTCGACCAGCAGCTGCTTGCCCGGGTCGACATTCCAGCGCGCCTTCAGGTCGAGGCGGTCGAGCGGCATCGCGCTTTGGGCAAACCAGGCCGGCATGTGCAGTACCAGCGCGCTCGAGTCGAGCGTGACGCTGCCGCCGGTCTGGCTGGCGTCGATGCTGCCGCTCAGGTTCTGGAAACCGGGCGTGGCGGGACGGGGCGGCATGGCCGGCTGGCCGCCGCGGGCCGGTTGGGCCGGACGCGCCGGCTGGGCATTGATGGCCAGGCCGGCGACCTCGCCGCGCAGGCGATAGCTGCGCAGCGCCGGGTAGCGCCCTTCCCATTCGGCCGCCACGTCGAGCAGGCGCCCGCGCGGGGCATAGTCGAGCAGCATCTGGCGCTGCTGGGGCGGCAGCGGCAGGTAGCCGGCCAGGGCCGCCAGGGCGCCGATGTCGAGCTGGCGCGCGCTCAGCTCGCCGTATTCCGGCTTGCCCTCGCGCGCCGGACGCCAGGTCTGCTCGAGCGTCGCGGGCGGCAGCGCGTGGCCGTCGCGGGTGGTGACGGAAAAATCGCTCAGGCTGATGGTGTGGCCGTGGGCGCCGAAGGTGGGCTTGCCTTCGTCCTTCCCCTGCAGCATTTCCTCGCGCGCGGCGAGGCGTCCGGAGATGCGCGCCAGCTCGAGCGGCGCCAGGGTCTCGCCCAGGCGCGCGTTGACGTCGGCCAGGGCCAGGTCGGCGGTGAAGCCGGCGACCCTGGCCTGGTCGACATTCAGCCACGCGCGCACCGAACCGCGTCCGCTGCTCACCTGGAACGGCAGGCCGGGCAAATCGAGGTGCTGCTTCCAGGCCACCAGGTCGGCATCGCGCAGGTCGGCATACAGCTCGCCCTTCCAGCGCGCGATATCCGAGGGACGGGCGCCGAAACGGTGGCGGAAGCGCGCGCGCACGTCGAGCGGCTGGCCGAGCGCGCGCGGCGGCGTGGCGCGCAGCGCGAAGCGGTGGCCGCCGCCGAAACGGTTCAGCAGCGCCAGGGTCACGTCGGACAGGGCCAGGGTCGGCCTGCCGCGCAGCTCGTCGGTCCAGTCGACCCGGCCGCCGCGGATCGCGATCTCGCGCTGGCGCAGCAGCCAGTCGGCGCCGCGCCCGTCATCCTTGTTATTGGGATCGAGCCGCACCCCGGCCACGCTGATGATGCCGTCGCGGCCGCGCCGTACGTCGAGCTGCGGGCCGCGCACTTCGAGCGCGTGCAGGCGCGGCTCCAGGGCGGCCAGGCTCCACCAGGACAGGGCCGCCGTCACCTGTGGCAGGGCCAGCAGCTGGCGTCCGCCGCGGTCGATCAGGCGCACGTCGCCCAGCGTCAATACGGGGTGGATGCCCTGCCAGCCCGCTTCCAGCCGCGCTATGGTCACGCGGTTGCCGAGTGCGCGGCCGGCGGCCGCTTCGATGTCGCTTTTATACAGGTCGATGTTGGGCAGGATGGCGTAGCGCAGCGCCAGGAACAGCAGCGCCAGGCCGAAATACAGCAGCAGCACCAGCTTGATGGCAAAGCCCAGGAAATGGTGCGAGGCCAGGTTCGCATAGCGATAGCACGCGCGTAGCCGATGCCAGCGCGCGCGTGCTTCCTCGATCGCTGGCCGGTGCACGGCCGTCGCCTGCAGGTCCTGGTTGTCCATCAAGCTGCTCAAAAAGGCTCGCCGTAAATTTGATTCTCTAATAACAGATAGTTGCAACAGTCGCGGCGTCTACCTTACCATCGTACTGACCTCTCGTCTCCCAGCAGCACGGCGGGCAATTCTACCGCACGACGCCTGCCTGACGGCAAAAACCACACCGGATCGACACCATGCACCCAGCTTCGCCGTCTGTACGTTCCCGCTTCCTCCAGCGCTGGCTCGGCGCCGACCCCGCCCGCCCCGCCCTGCTCGACGAGGCCCGCCGATTATCCCTGTCCAGCGCCGACTTCGGCGCCTTGTTGGCACGCGAACTGGACGCTGGCCTGCCGCTGCCGCGCGCCATGCGGCGCCTGCGCAACCTGCTGGTATGCGGCCTCATCCGGCGCGACCTGGAAGGCCTGGCCGACCTGGACGAGGTGGTCGGCGCCATGACCCGCTTCGCCGACTTCGCCATCCGGACCCACACCGAGGCCCTGAGCGCGGAACTGGTGGCGGCCCACGGCATGCCGACGGGCGAGGAATCGGGCCGGCCCCAGCAGCTCATGGTACTGTCCATGGGCAAGGGCGGCGGCGGCGAGCTGAACGTTTCGTCCGACATCGACCTGATTTTCGTCTACCCCGAGGACGGCGAGACCGCCGCCGGCCCCGGCCAGCGCCAATTGTCCAACCACGAATTCTTCGTGCGCCTCGGCCGCCGCCTGATTGCCGCCCTGTCGGAAATCATCGAGGACGGCTTCACCTTCCGCGTCGACATGGCGCTGCGTCCGAACGGCAATTCCGGCCCGCTGGCCGCCAGCCTGGCGATGGTCGAGGAATACCTCATTGTGCAGGGCCGGGAATGGGAGCGTTATGCCTGGGTCAAGGCGCGCGCGGTCACGGGCGATCCGGAGGATATCGCCGCGTTGGATGCGATCGTGCGTCCCTTCGTGTTCCGGCGCTACCTCGACTTCGGCGTGATCGATGCGATCCGCAACATGCATGCCCAGATCCGCGCCGAGGTCAAGCGCCAGGAGCGCCTGCACCCCGAGCGCAGCCACAACGTCAAGCTGGGGCGCGGCGGCATCCGCGAGATCGAATTCCTGGCCCAGGTCTTCCAGCTGATCCGCGGCGGGCGCGACCCGGCGCTGCGCGAGCGCTCCACCCGCGCCACCCTGCGCCTGCTGGCCGAGCGCGAGCTGCTGCCCCAGGATACGGTGGCGCGCCTGCTCGAAGCCTATACTTTCCTGCGCAACCTGGAACACCGCCTGCAATACCTGGACGACGCCCAGACCCACACCCTGCCGGCCAGCGACGAAGACCGCCTGCTGGTGGCGCAGATGATGGGCCTGCCCGACGTGGCCACTCTCCTTGCCCGGATGGAGGAACAGCGCAGCTTCGTGGCCGCCCAGTTCGACGCGATCTTCGCTGACAAGGCCGAGCCCGCCGATTCCGAGGCGACCCTGCTGGCGGACGATCCGGAAAACCGCGAAGCGATCGCCGCCCGCCTGCGCGAACTCGGCTACGACGACCCGGCCGGGGCGGCGGCGCGCCTGGTCGCCACCCTCCAGGGTCCGCGCCTGACCAGCCTGCCCGAAGCGAGCCGCGCCAGGCTGCTGGCGCTGGGCGACGCGGCCCTCGGCCAGATCGCCACCGTGGTGCTTGAGGCCGGGGTCGGCAGCCACGCCGCCACGCTCGGACGCCTGCTCGACTTTTTCGAGGCGATCGCACGCCGTTCGGCCTACTTGTCGCTGCTGACCGAATACCCGCACACGCTCGAACGCGTGATCCGGATGATGAACGCCAGCGGCTGGGCCGCCACCTTCCTGACCCAGCACCCGATCCTGCTCGACGAACTGCTGGACGACCGTAACGAGGGCGCCGGCGACATGCGCCAGCTGGCCGCCAGCCTCGACGAGCAACTCAATGCCGCCGCCGGCGACACCGAGCGCCAGCTCGACATCCTGCGCGAAGCCCACCATGCCCAGCTGTTCCGGCTGCTGGCCCTGGACCTGGCCGGCGAACTCTCGGTCGAGCGCCTGGCCGACCACCTGTCCCTGCTGGCCGACACCATCGTCGGCGCCACCATCCGCCATGCCTGGCGCACGGTCGCCAGCCGCCACCGCGAGGAGCCGCGCTTCGCGGTCATCGCCTACGGCAAGCTGGGCGGCAAGGAGCTGGGCTACGTGTCGGACCTCGACGTCATCTTCCTGTTCGACGACGAGGACGAGATGGCGCCGTCCAACTACGCCAAGCTGGCGCAGCGCTTCATCACCTGGAACACGGCGCACACGGCGGCCGGCATCCTGTTCGACATCGACACCGCGCTGCGCCCGGACGGCGCCAGCGGCATGCTGGTGTCCACCGTGGCCGCTTTTGAACGCTACCAGCACGAATCGGCCTGGATCTGGGAACACCAGGCACTGACCCGGGCGCGCTTCTGCGCCGGCGACGCCGCCATCGGCGCGCGCTTCGAGCGCATCCGCGACGCCGTGTTGCGCAAGGACAGGAGCGGCCAGGAGCAGCAGCTGAAGGACGAGGTGCGCGCGATGCGCAAGCGCATGCGCGACGCCAACGTCAACCCGGGCACCCTGTTCGACCTCAAGCAGGACGAGGGCGGAATGATCGACATCGAATTCATCGTCCAGTACCTGGTGCTGCGCCATGCGTCCCGGTACCCGCAGCTGACGGCAAATGCCGGCAACATCGCGCTGCTGAAGGTGTCGGGCGAGCTCGGCCTGATCGACGCGGGCCTGGCGCAGGCGGTTGCCGATGCCTACCGCGCGATGCGCCGGCTGCAGCACCAGGTGCGCCTGCAGGGCCAGGAAAAGGCGCGCGTCGATCCGCAATTGCTGGGTAGTCATCCGGACGCCGTGCGGCGCCTGTGGCAGGCCTGTTTCGGCGACTGATACCCATGGCGCATGCCCGCACCGGGCTGGTGCGGGCGCACATCTAGCATGCAATTTCTTTTTGCGGCGCACAATTCATGTGCGCCGTTTTTCTATTGACTTTCAAGTCAGAAATTTACATTGAGTAACTGTTGTTTTTAGAACAGTTTTGACCCTCTCGTATATTGACTATAGTCAAGACAGAGTGATCTTATACAGATGTGTATGCAAGTGGGAATGCTGCTTACAAGCAGCATGCTCGGCCGCACAAGTTGCAACTTTTGAAAACATAAATCGCGTCTGATTGTTAGACGCAAAGATGGAGAACACATGCAACAACGAACCAAGATCGCGTTGGCAGTCGCCGTCGCCCTCCAGTCCATGGTTTCCGTAGCTCAGGCTCAAGAGGTCCTGCAGCGCGTGGAAGTCACCGGCTCGCGTATCCGCCAGGTTGACCTGGAAACCGCACAGCCGGTCCAGGTAATGACCCAGGAACAAATCCAGAAGACTGGCCTGGTCACTGTCGGCGAGATTATTGCCAACATGTCGTCGGCCGGCTCCCCAGCCTTCAGCAAGGGCGGCACCCTGACCTCGAACCGCGAGAACGGCGGCCAGTATGCCAACCTGCGCAACCTTGGTTCGCAGCGTCTTCTGGTGCTGGTCAACGGCAAGCGCTGGACCCAAACCGTGGCCGGCTTCACCGACATGTCGACGATCCCCTCGTCCATGATCGAACGCATGGAAATCCTGAAGGATGGCGCCTCGTCGATCTATGGTTCCGATGCGATTGCAGGTGTCGTCAACATCATTCTGAAGAAGTCGATGGAAGGCGGTCAGGTCAGCCTGTACACGGGCCGCAACGAATCCGTGGCCGACGGCCGCAACAAAGACTTTTCACTGAGCTATGGCGCCGGCAACGACAAGGCCTCGCTGATGTTCGGCCTGTCGCACACCGAGTCGGGCGCCGTCTGGTCGCGTGATCGCGAGTTCACAGCCTACTCGCGCACCAATGAATTCCCGCTGGAAGGCCTGGGCGGCGGCCCATGGGGCCGTATTCGCCAGGTCAGCGCCAGCGGCGGCGCCACCGGCTTCGACCGCATCCTGAACCATACCGGCGACCAGAACAACCCCGGCATCGGCCAGGATTCGCGCAATCCGGCCAACTACCACAATGTCGTTGGCGGCGCGCCGATTGCGGCCGACAACTTCAACACCACCAGCCAGATGATGTTCGCGATGCCGTCCAAGCTCGACACCATCTTCACCAAGGGCGAACTGCAGCTGCCTTACGACATGCGCTTCGTGACCACCGCGATGTACGCGCAGCGCAAGAGCCTGTCGACCGTGGCCGGCTACCCGCTGAGCTCAACCTCGCAGAGCAAGTACCCGGTCTACGTCGACAAGGACAGCTATTACAACCCCTACGGTAACCAGGTGGCCGGCGCCGGCCTTGGCCAGGACCTTTTCTTCTATCGTCGCACGATCGAGGTACCACGCGAAACACGCAATACCAACCGTACGCTGCACATCGACGCCACGCTCGAAGGCAGCTTCGAACTGCGCTCGCTGCCATGGAACTGGAGCGTCGGCTACAACCATAGCAAGGTCGATGGCGATACCCAGAATACCGGCAACCTCAACCTGCTGAATTTGAAGCGCGCCCTTGGTCCGTCCTTCCGCAACGCTGCGGGCACGATCCAGTGCGGCACCGCGGCAACTCCGATTCCGCTGGCGGATTGTGTGCCATGGGATATCCTCGGTGGCCCGACGGCGGCAACCCCGGCAGCGCTGAACTACGTTATGTCGGTTGGCGGCTATAACTACAGCAGCAAGGTAGACAGCGCCACTGCCGACATCAGTGGTGAATTGTTCCAGCTGCCGGCAGGCGCCCTGGGCATGGCGGCCGGTATCGAACACCGTACCGTGGAAGGCGAGGACCTGCCGGGCCAGTTCAACCGTTCCGGCTATTCGACCGACCTGGCGGGCAACCCGACCAGCGGCCGCTACACTGTACGTGAAGCATATGCCGAGCTGAACATTCCAGTACTGAAGAACAAGCCTTTCATCGAATCGCTGTCCTTCAACCTGGCCACCCGCTATTCGGACTACAGCAACTTCGGTTCGACCAACAACAGCAAGGTCAGCTTCACTTACCGCCCGACCAAGGACCTGATGTTCCGCGGGACCTGGGCCGAGGGCTTCCGCGCCCCGACCGTGGGCGACAGCTTCGGCGGCGGCCAGCAGAGCTTCGACAGCTACCTCGACCCATGCGATACCGTCTACGGCGACGCAGCGCGCAACCCTACTGTGCTGGGCCGTTGCAACAGCGGCTTCGGCGGCGTCACCGGCACGCCGGGGGGCTTCCGCCAGCGCACCCAGACCGGTGCCAACATCACCTCGAGCTCGAGCGTGCAGAGCTCGGTGCCGTTCAACGTCGGTGCAGGCAACGCTACCCTGCAGCCGGAAACCGCGGTTACGCGTACCCTTGGCACGGTGTTCAACCCGTCCTTCGTCCCGGGCTTCTCGGCGGCAATCGACTGGTATAGCATCCAGATCGACAACCGCATCGTGGGTGTGTCGTCGAACTACATCTTGGGCGAATGCTACAACCAGGGCCAGGCGAACTTCTGCTCGCTGATCACGCGTGACGCAACCGGCATGGTCGTGGACCTGCGCCGCGGCAATGCCAACCTCGGTCAGATCAAGACGGAAGGGGTGGACGTCGAAATGCGTTATCGCCTGCCGCGCTTCTCGTGGGGCCAGGTCAACCTGCGCAGCGAAACCACCTACCTGGACGAATACTCGACCAAGAGCGGCCCGACTGCCCAGTGGATCGATTACTCGGGTGATTACGACCTGCATCGCTGGAAGTCGAACTTCACCACCGACTGGGCACTGGGCAACTGGAGCGCAAGCTGGGGCATGCGCTACCTGAGCGACGTTACCGACAGCTGCCTGAGCATCCCGAACCGCTGGCAGTGCAACGAGCCGGACACCCGTCGTCCGGGCGCTACCTCGAACGGTGCGAATCGTTTGGGCTCGCTGACCTTCCATGACATCAGCGTCGGCTATAAGTTCGCCTGGAACGGTAACGTGCGCGTCGGCGTGAACAACGCCTTCGACAAGAAGCCGCGCTTCACCGTCCTTGGCGCAGCATCCTCTACCTACGTGGATGCCGACCTGCCGATCGACCGCTTCTTCTACGTGCGCTACAACCAGGCATTCTGATCACACACTACAATTAGCGGTTTCCACGCAATTTAATTGCGCAGCAAGCCCGTTCGGCGCAAGCCGGGCGGGCTTTTTCACATTTGAACAAGCGATATGCACGTGTCAATGGTGAATCCAATCGTGCGCGTAAGTACACAATTTAGCAACAGTTGAGTGATCAACAACCCGGATTCCGTTGACAGTCATGCATACCCAGTGCTTTGATTGCTGACTTGAAAGTAATTCCAGTTAAAACATTGACTACTTTCAGGTGGTCGATAGACCTTCCCGGTGGCTTTGCTGCAAAACGGCATGGCTGCGTTTTCACCCAAGGAGTTTGGCAACATGATGGAAAAAATCTTGTCCCAGTCGATCCGCGTGATCTGCCTGGGCGGCATGACCCTCGGCATGACCGCCGCAATCGCACAGGAAGCTTCGCAGCCGCTGCAGCGCGTTGAAGTGACTGGTTCCCGCATCCGCCAGGTTGACCTGGAAACGGCACAGCCGGTCCAGATCCTGAACCAGGAACAGATCCAGAAAACCGGCCTGGTCACCGTCGGCGACATCCTGAACAACCTGTCGTCGGCCGGCGCGCCTGACTTCAGCCGCAGCGGCTCGCTGACCTCGAACACCGAAGCCGGCGGCCAGTACGTCAGCCTGCGCAACCTGGGCTCGAACCGCCTGCTGGTGCTGGTGGACGGCAAGCGCTGGACCCAGACCGTTGCCGGCTTCACCGACCTGTCGACCATCCCGTCGGCCATGATCGAGCGCATGGAAATCCTGAAGGATGGCGCTTCGTCGATCTACGGCTCGGACGCAATCGCAGGCGTGGTCAACATCATCCTGAAGAAGAACATGGAAGGCGGCCAGGTGAACCTGTACACCGGCGCCTACGACGAAGGCGACGGCCGCAACAAGGACTTCTCGCTGACCTACGGCGCCGGCAACGACACCGCATCGCTGATGTTCGGCCTGGCGCACACCACCCAGGGCCGTGTCGACACCCAGACCCGCGAGATCACCGCGACCTCCTACGGCCCTGCCCACTTCGGCGACGGTTTCGGCGCAGCGCCATGGGGCCGCATCCGCCAGGTGTCCCCGAGCGGCGCCGCGACCGGCTTCAATCAAATCCTGAATCACACCGGTGACTGGACCGGCAACGGCGTCGGCGCCAATTCGCGCAACCCGAACAGCTACCACACCTATGCCGGTATCAACGAGGACAAGTACAACTCGTCGCAGGACATGGACCTGCTGTCGCCGAACAAGCTCGACACCCTGTTCGTCAAGGGCGAGATCGCGCTGCCGAAAGACATGCGCTTCAAGACCACCGCGATGTACTCGCAGCGCGAGTCGACCCGCACCATCGCCGGCTATCCGCTGCAGTCGACCAGCCAGGCCAAGTACCCGGTCTACATCGACAAGGACAGCTACTACAACCCGTACGGCAACCAGGTGGCCGGCGCCGGCCTTGGCCAGGACCTGTTCTTCTACCGCCGCACGACCGAGCTCAAGCGCGTCACCGAGAACGAGAACCGCACCCTGCACATCGATGCGACCCTGGAAGGTGAGTTCAACTTCCGCGACACCGCCTGGAACTGGGACATCGGCTACAACCACAACAAGGTGTCGGGCATTTCACGTGACAGCGGCAACATCAACCTGCTGACCCTGAAGCGCGCCCTCGGCCCGTCGTTCATGAACAGCTCAGGCGTGGTCCAGTGCGGCACCCCGACCTCGCCGGTCCCGCTGGCTGACTGCACCCCTTGGGACATCCTGGGCGGCCCGTCGGCTTCGACCCCGGCTGCGCTGGCTTACGTGAACACCTCGGGCGCCAAGACCTACGGCTCGACCATCAACAGCGCCACCGCCAACATCGGCGGCGAAGTGTGGCAGCTGCCGGCCGGCGCCCTGGGCGTGGCCGTCGGCGTCGAGCACCGCGAAGTCAAGGGCTCGGACGTGCCTGACCAATTCTCGCAGTCCGGCTACTCGACCAACCTGTCGGGCCTGCCGACCTACGGCCGCTACACCGTGCGCGAAGCCTATGCTGAAGTGAACATCCCGGTGTTCAAGGGCCAGCCTTTCGCTGAACTGCTGAGCTTAAACCTGGCCACCCGCCACTCGGACTACAGCAACTTCGGCGTGACCAACAACAGCAAGGCCAGCTTCATGTACAAGCCGGTCAAGGACGTGCTGGTCCGCGGTACCTGGGCGGAAGGCTTCCGCGCTCCGACCCTGGACGACCTGGCAGGCGGCGGTTCGCAATCCTTCGACACCTTCCTGGATCCGTGCGACACCGTGTTCGGCGAAGCAGCCCGCAACTCGGCCGTGGCGGCACGCTGCGCCAGCGGCTTCGCAGGCGTGCGCGGCACACCGGCGAACTTCCGCCAGCTGCGCCAGGCAGGCACCCCGATCACCAGCACCAACGGCGACCAGTCGCTGGTGGCCTTCAACTCGGGCGCCGGCAACTCCTTCCTGTCGCCGGAGACCGCGGTCACCAAGACCGCCGGCTTCGTCTACAGCCCGTCGTTCCTGAGCGGCTTCAGCGTCGGCCTGGACTGGTACAACATCAAGGTCACCAACCGCATCACCGCGATCAGCGCAAGCTACGTGGCGAACCAGTGCTTCCGCGAAGGCAATGCCAACTTCTGCAGCGTGATCCAGCGTGACCCGGTCACCGGCCAGATCAACCAGCTGTCGCGCGGCAACGCCAACCTGGGCGAAGTGGAAACCGAAGGCCTGGACCTGGCGATCAACTACCGCTTCCCGCGTAGCGCCTACGGTCAATTCAGCGTGCGCAGCGAAACCTCGTACACCGACAAGTACCGCACCCGCACCACCGCGGACCAGGAATGGAACGAGTACGCCGGCGACTACTTCTACAACCGCGTGAAGTCGAACAACTCGCTGGATTGGGCGATGGGCAACTGGAGCGCCAACTGGGGCTTCCGTTACTTCAGCCCGGTCAAGGACCAGTGCTGGAGCTCGACCGTCGAGTGCAACATGCCTGACGCCGAAACCGCTTCCTTCGGCACCGGCGCCAACAAGCTGGGCTCGGTCACCATCCATGACCTGAGCGTCGGCTACAAGACCGCGTGGAACGGCCGCATCCTGCTGGGCGTGAACAACGTCTTCGACAAGAAGCCGCGCATCGCCTACAGCACCCAGGCCAGCTCGTCGGCGGTTGACGTCGACCAGCTGCTGGACCGCTTCGTCTACGTCCGCTACACCCAGAACTTCTAATGGTGTAGCACGCGGGCCCCGCGAGGCTCCCCGTGACGACAATGCCCGCCAGGTTCGCCTGGCGGGCATTTTTTTCGTCCTCCGGCAGGTTCGCCTGGCGGACGTTTTTTCATCGGGTATCATGGCGGATTGCGCAGAAAACGAAGACTTCATGGCAATCAAACTCAAGAACGACAAGGACATCGCAAAGATGCGCGTCTCCGGCCGCCTCGCCGCCGAGGTGCTGGCGATGATCAAGGAACACGTGGTGCCGGGCGTCTCCACCGAGGAACTCGACCGCCGCTGCAACGAGTACATCCGCAAGGTGCAGAAGGCGACCCCGGCCAACGTCGGCTACCACGGCTTTCCGAAGACCCTGTGCACCTCGGTGAACGGCGTGGTCTGCCACGGCATCCCGAGCGAACAGGAAGTATTAAAGGAAGGCGACATCGTCAACATCGACGTCACCGTGATCAAGGACGGCTGGCACGGCGACACCAGCCGCATGTACTTCGTGGGCGAGCCTTCTCCCCAGGCGAAGAAGCTGGTCGACACCACCTATAACGCCATGATGGCCGGCATCCGCAAGGTCGCCCCCGGCGCGCGCCTGGGCGACGTCGGCCACGCGATCCAGAAGCTGGCCGAAGGCGCCGGCTTCTCGGTGGTGCGCGAATACTGCGGCCATGGCATCGGCCGCGTCTACCACGAGGAGCCGCAGGTGCTGCACTACGGCCGCCCGAACACTGGCCTGCTGCTCAAGGAAGGCATGACCTTCACGGTGGAGCCGATGATCAACCTGGGCGGCGCCGACGTCGACCAGCTCGAGGACGGCTGGACCGTGGTCACCGCCGACGGCTCGCTGTCGGCCCAGTGGGAGCACATGGTGGCGGTCACGAAGAACGGCGTCGAGATCCTGACGCCCTGGCCAGACGCCTGAACTCAACCGGGGTCAGGTCTGACATTTGGACACGGGCTGAGCAGTACAGGCGCGTAACAGTCGAGTTCGTGTCTGAATGTCAGACCTGACCCCCATAAAAAAACCGGCCGAGGCCGGTTTTTTTATGATGTGGCGCGGGAATTACTTGGCGTTCATCAGGGCAACGGTGGTGTCCAGCATGCGGTTCGAGAAGCCCCACTCGTTGTCGTACCAGGACGAGACCTTGACCAGGCGGCCCGACACTTTCGTCAGGGTGGCGTCGAAGTTCGACGATGCCGGGTTGTGGTTGAAGTCCACCGAGACCAGCGGGTCGGTATTGTAGGTCAGGATGCCTTTCAGGGCGCCTTCCGAGGCCGACTTCATGATCTGGTTGACTTCGTCGACGGTGGTGTCGCGCTTGGCGATGAAGGACAGGTCGACGATCGACACGTTGATGGTCGGCACGCGGATCGCGAAGCCGTCCAGCTTGCCGTTCAGTTCCGGCAGCACCAGGCCGACCGCGGCGGCGGCGCCGGTCTTGGTCGGGATCATCGACTGGGTGGCCGAACGGGCGCGGCGCAGGTCTTCGTGCATCACGTCGGTCAGCACCTGGTCGTTGGTGTAGGCGTGCACGGTGGTCATCAGGCCGGTTTCCAGGCCGATGGCGTCATGCAGCGGCTTGACCAGCGGGGCCAGGCAGTTGGTGGTGCAGGAAGCGTTCGAGATGACGGTGTCGGTCGACTTCAGCACGTCCTGGTTGACGCCGTAGACGATGGTGGCGTCGACGTCCTTGCCGCCCGGCGCCGAGATGATGACCTTCTTGGCGCCGCCCTTCAGGTGAGCCGAGGCTTTTTCCTTGGTGGTGAAGAAGCCGGTGCACTCGAGCACCACGTCCACGCCCAGCTCGCCCCATGGGATCTCGGCCGGGTTACGCTGCGCGAACACGCGGATCTTGTCGCCGTTGACGATCATGTTGTCACCTTCGACCGACACGGTGCCCGGGAACTTGCCGTGCGCGGTGTCGTAGCGGGTCAGGTGGGCGTTCGATTCGGCGTTGCCGAGATCGTTGATCGCCACGATCTGGATGTCTTGTTTCTTGCCGCCTTCGTAGAAGGCGCGCAGGATGTTGCGGCCGATGCGGCCATAACCGTTGATTGCAACTTTGATCGTCATTGCTTAGCTCCTGATTAGAAAAAAACTTTTTTCACATTGCAGATGCAAAAAGGGCCGCCGTCAGGCAGCCCTTGAAACTTTACGCCGCGATGACGCCCTTGGCCTTGGCCACGACGTTCTCGACGGTGAAGCCGAAGTGCTTGAACAGCACCGGCGCCGGCGCCGATTCGCCGAAGGTGTCGATGCCGACCACCGCGCCTTCCAGGCCCACGTACTTGTACCAGAAGTCGGTCACGCCGGCTTCGATGGCCACGCGCGGGATGCCGCGCGGGAGCACTTGCGCCTTGTAGGCGGCGTCCTGGCGCTCGAACACGTCGGTCGACGGCATCGAGACCACGCGGGCATGGATGCCCTCGCCTGCCAGCGCGTCGGCGGCCTTCATGGCCAGCTCGACTTCCGAACCGGTGGCGATCAGGACGACCTTCGCATCGGCGGCGTCGCGCAGCACGTAGCCGCCCTTGGCCACGTTGGCGATGGCGGCCGCGTCACGCTCCATGAACGGCAGGTTCTGGCGCGAGAAGATCAGGGTGCTCGGGCCATCCTTGCGCTGCACTGCCGCGCCCCAGGCCACCATCGATTCGACGGTGTCGCATGGACGCCAGTTGTCCAGGTTCGGGATCAGTCGCAGCGACGAGACGTGCTCGATCGACTGGTGGGTCGGGCCGTCTTCGCCCAGGCCGATCGAGTCGTGGGTGAACACGAACAGCGAACGGATCTTCATCAGCGCGGCCATGCGCAGGGCGTTGCGGCTGTAGTCCGAGAAGGTCAGGAAGGTCGCGCCGAACGGGATGAAGCCGCCGTGCAGGGCGACGCCGTTCTGGATCGCGGCCATGCCGAATTCGCGCACGCCGTAGTTGATGTGGTTGCCCGGGATGCCCGAGCGCACCGCCACCGATTCCTTCCAGTTGGTCAGGTTCGAGCCGGTCAGGTCGGCCGAGCCGCCCAGGAATTCCGGCATGTTTGGCGCCAGGGCCTGGATCGCGTTCTGCGAGGCCTTGCGGGTGGCGATGGTTTCCTTCTTTTCCACGCAGGCGGCGATGGCGGCGTCCAGGGTTTGCTGGAAGTTACCCGGCAGCTCGCCCTTCATGCGGCGCTCGAATTCGGCGGCCAGCTCGGGGTGCGCGCCGCGGTATTCGGCGAACTTGGCGTTCCATTCGTTCTCGAACTCGGCGCCGCGCGCCTTGGCGTCCCAGGCTTCGTAGATCTCGCCCGGGATGTCGAACGGGATCGGATCCCACAGCAGGTGCTGGCGCACGGCCGCGATTTCCTTGTCGCCCAGCGGGGCGCCGTGGACTTTATCTCCGCCTTCCAGGTTCGGGGCGCCCTTGCCGATGATGGTCTTGCATTGAATCAGGGTCGGACGGTCGGATTGCTTGGCCTGCTCGATGGCGGCGGACACGTCGGCGACGCTGTGGCCGTCGATCTGGCCGATCACGTTCCAGCCGTAGGCTTCGAAGCGCTTGCGGGTGTCGTCGGTGAACCAGCCTTCCACGCGGCCGTCGATCGAGATGCCGTTGTCGTCGTACAGCCAGATCAGCTTGTTCAGGCGCAGGGTGCCGGCCAGCGAGGCCACTTCGTGCGAGATGCCTTCCATCAGGCAGCCGTCGCCCAGGAAGGCGTAGGTGTAGTGGTCGACCACGTCGTAGCCCGGACGGTTGAATTCATAGCCCAGCAGCCATTCGGCCAGCGCCATGCCGACCGAGTTGGCGATGCCCTGGCCCAGCGGGCCGGTGGTGGTTTCCACGCCCGGGGTGATGCCCACTTCCGGGTGGCCAGCGGTCTTCGAGTGCAGCTGGCGGAAATCGCGCAGGTCGTCCATCGTCAGGTCGTAGCCGGCCAGGTGCAGCATCGCGTAGTGCAGCATCGAGCCGTGGCCGTTCGAGAGCAGGAAACGGTCGCGGTTGAACCAGCCCGGGTTGGCCGGATTGTGGCGGTAGTGCTTGTCCCACAGCGCGACGCCGATCTCGGCCATGCCCATCGGCATGCCCGGGTGGCCGGAGTTGGCTTTCTGGACAGCGTCCATCGCCAGCGCGCGGATCGCGTTGGCCATCAGGGTGGTGGTTTGCGTAGATTTCATGAGCTTACGGTGGTCTGGATTGGAAAGCGGTGGCGTGCAGCTAGGCCGTAACCCGGTATTTTAGCAGACCGGGGTGCTGCCGAATTAAAATGCAGGTTTTCGTCTGTATAAAGAGCCGCATGCCCCGCTTTTATTGTCCCGCCCCGCTCGCGTCCGGCGCCACCGTCGACCTGCCCGAAGCCGTCGCCCACCACCTGCACGTGCTGCGCATGCAGCCGGGCGAGCCCCTCACCCTGTTCGACGGCCGCGGCGGCCAGTACGCCGCCATCCTGGCCGACATCGGCAAGCGGCGCGCCAGCGCCGCCGTCCAGGCCCATGAGCCGCTCGACGTGGAACTGCCCTATGCGATCACCCTGGCACAGGGCCTGCCGGAAGGCTCGAAGATGGACTGGATCATCGAGAAGGCGGTGGAACTGGGCGTGGCGCGCATCGAACCGCTGGCCGCGCGCCGCAGCGTGGTGCGCCTCTCGGCCGAGCGCGCGGAAAAGCGCCACCTGCACTGGGAGGGCGTGATCGTGGCGGCCTCCGAGCAGTGCGGGCGCAACCGGCTGGCGCAACTGGCGCCGGTGACTGACTTTGGACGCTGGATCGCCACGTCCGCCCCCGCGCCCCGCATCCTGCTCAGCCCGCGCGCCAGCACCTCGCTGGCCGACTGGGCCCGCGCTGAGGGTCCGCAGGCGCTCACCCTGATGGTTGGCCCGGAAGGCGGTTTTACCGGCGAAGAGGAAGATGCGGCCATCGCAGCCGGCGCGACCGCCCTGTCGGTCGGCCCGCGCGTGCTGCGCACCGAAACCGCGGCGCTGGCGGCGGTGGCGATGTTGAACGGGCTCTGGAACGGCATGTAGTTTTTACCGTTTGGTAAAAAACTGCTTTCTACATCTATATAGAGATGAAAAAAAACCGGCCCCTCGCGGGGCCGGTTTCATGCTGCCTGTTCTCGATCAGAACGAGTAGCGTGCGCCCAGGTACAGGCGGCGCGGGTCGAGGAAGGCGTTCGCCTGGCCGAACTTGTACTTGCCGGTCGAGTTGACCAGGGCCTGGGCCGCGGTACCCGACTGCTTGTCCAGCACGTTGAACAGGTCGACGAAGAATTCGACCTTCTGGCTGCCGGCCAGCTTGTAGGTGTACTTCAGGCGCATGTCGAAGGTGTAGTACGACGGGCCGGTCTGGCTGCCGATCGAACCGGCCTTGATCCAGGTATCGGTCACGCCGCCGAACGTGTACTCCTCGTCCATCTCCGGCAGGTAGCGGCTGGACACCAGCTGCGAACGGGTGTACAGCAGGCCGCTGTTCCAGTTGAACACGCCGCTGACCTCGAGGCCGTTGTCGAAGTAATAGGTGCCGTAGCCCTTGAACTGGTGCTTGATGTTGCCAGGCTGCGGGCCATAGGCGTTCGGCGCGCGCGGATCCAGCGCCACCCAGTCGCCCTGGAAGTCGGCGTTACTGTCGGAGTTGGTATTGCCCTTGGCTTCGTTCCAGGTGTACGACACCGAACCCATCCAGTTGTTGCGCTTGGCCTTGGTCAGGCTGACCTCGACGCCCTGGTAGTCACGCTTGCCGCCGGCCAGCGTGCCCAGCACGTAGTTCGAGTTCGGCTTCGACGGGAAGCCGAAATACGAGTACGGCAGGTAGAACGGGGAACCCGGACCGGCATGGCTTGGTACCGTGTTGTTCGGATCCGAGTAGATCTCCAGGTCGTAGTCTTCCAGGATGTCGCGGGTGCGGCGCTTGGTGTAGGCGATCGACGCGGTCCAGTCGCGGCCGATGTTGGTCGCGTAGCCGAGCATGAACTCGTCGGTGTACGGGGTCTTGGTGGTCGGCGCGAACACGGCATCCGGCTGCTTTTCGCCGCCGCGGGTACGGAAGGTCAGCCAGCGGTCGCCGACGAAGACCTGCTCTTCCTGCACCGGACCGGTCAGGTTGCCGGCGAAGTCCGACATGTTGGTGCGGATCGGGTCGTAGTAGCGGCCCAGGAAGCCCCAGATCTTGCTGCGGCCTTCGCCGGTCGGGTCGTACACCACGTTCAGGCGCGGCGCGAACTTCCACTCGAACTTGGCAGACTGGTTGCCCTTCGAATCCTTGTGGGTCCACTCTTCGGCACGCACGCCGGCGCCGACGGTCAGCTGGCCCTTGGTCCAGGTATCCTGCAGGTAGGCGGCCTTGCCGGTCGCTTCCACGGTGTAGGGCGAGGCTTGCGCTTCGCGGATGCGGTACAGGTTGACCTGGCCGCCCGGGTTGCCGGCGGTGCTGCCGAAGCGCAGCGCACGGACTTCCGGATCGGTAATGGTGCCGTCGCGGTTGGCGTCGAGCAGGGTGTAGAAGTAGGCGCGGTCGGTGGCCGAAGCGCCGTTGATAGCGCTGATAATGCGCGGAACGTCGGCGGCAACGACCGGGCGGCTGGTCCAGCCGGCGCCGACGGCGTCGGTGAACGAGACATTACCCTGGCCGACATTCATCGAAGTAAAGATCGCCTTGTCCGGGCCGGAGTAGCGCGAATCCTCGAAATACTCGTTCTTCGAGGTCAGGAAGCCGCCCTTGATGGTGTGGGTGCCCGCGTTGGCGGTCTCCCAGAAGTACTCGGCGGTCAGGCCGATCTCGTCGCGGTTGCGCTCTGAGATGAAGTCGGTGCCGGACCCGCCCAGCTGGGCCGATGCCAGCGGCACGTTCGGGGTGTTGCGGAAGGTGACGTTATTGCGGGTGGCCGGGTTGGCCGCGAAGTCCGATACTTCACCCTCGTGGCGGAACGCGTATGCGGTCACGCGCAGGTTCTCCATGTCGCGCGAATACTGGATGTTGTAGTTGTTGCCGCCCTGCTTGCGACGGGTGTCGCGGTTGTTCAGAGTGGTGGCGGTGGTGGTGCCGGTGGTCTCGGTCGGGTCGTTGAAGAACGAAGCCACCAGGCGGTCGTTCTCGGTCGCCTGCCAGGTCAGTTTCAGGAAGCCGAGGCGGTCGTCGCGGTTGACGGTACGCATGAATTCGTTGGTGTCCGAATTGACCACGTCGGTCTCGCGCGCCTTCTTCTGGTAGGAACCGAAGAACCACAGCTTGTCCTTGATGATCGGACCGCCCAGGGTCACGGCCGCGTCGTAGGTCGAGAAGCCCGACGAGACCGAGTTCTTGTAGTCGGCGACCAGGTTGTCGTTCTGGAAGTAGTAGTTGATCGAGCCGTGGTATTCGTTACCGCCCGACTTGGTGATCACTTTCGAGACCAGGCCCGAGCCGCCCGCGTATTCGGCCGGGATGCCGCCGGTCAGGATCTGCTGTTCCTGGATGATTTCCGAGTTGATGTTCGAGCCGAAGGTGCCGGTGCTCGGGTCGGTGACGTCGACGCCGTCCAGGATGTAGACGTTGTCGGACGAGGAGCCGGTGGCGCCGCCGATGTCGGAATAGTTCACGCCGGACTTCGAGGACGGGTTGCCGCCTGCCGAAGGCTTGACGCCCGGGACCAGCTGCAGGTAGCTCTGGTAGCTACGGCCGGTCGGCAGCGATTCCACGACGCCCAGGTTCAGGATGGTGCCCACGGTAGCCGAGGTGGTGTCGACCTGCACCAGGCGCGAACCGGTCACGACGACCTGCTGTGCGCCCGAACCGCCGGCGTCGCCGCCGATCGAATAGGCCACCAGCGGGTTCTGGTTCGAGACCACGGCCACGCCGGTGGCGGCGAAATTCGTGTAGCCAGGCGCGACCACTTCGACCTTGTAGTCGGTGGCCGGGTCGAGGCCGGCGATACGGACGGTGCCGTCCGCTTCGGTGGTGCCGGTCTTGGTGACCAGGCTGCTCGGCGAGCTCACGCGCACCGTTGCGCCAGCGACCGGCTTGCCCCCTGCGCCGGTAATGGCAATACGCAGGCCACCGGTTTCAGCGGCCAGGGCAGCGCCCATGAAGCACATGCCGATCGCCACCGAAATCGCCGAACGACGCAGCATGGTCGCCTTCGACGTTTGTTTTACCGTATGCAACATAACTCTCCCATTCCTGTAGAAGCACATTTTTTTAAAATCGGAGCAATGCAAGCGTAGAGCCCCGACGCACCAGCCGCGTTATTGCATTCACGGTATGGCGCTTGCCTGCCCTGGGGATCCGACCTCTCTCCCAAATGGCAAAATGAGGAATATTTATTCCTCGTCTCGCTGCTTGTTCCAGCTCAACTTCCACATAGAATCATAGGCAAAGTTATGGCGTCAATAATAACTATTGGAAATGTGCATACTTACAACACTCACGTCTTGGCCTTATGTCTGTCGCATGAAACTGCTGATTTTGCGGCAATGCAGCATAGATTGTGTGCCAAAAACGTCGGAATCCGGATAAAAACATGGAAAATTATGTCTTTACGGAATTATTTACATTGCAACGCCGCTACACCGAATTTTGGGTACTTTAGGCGCAACAATTATGCCTTGAGGAAATAGGCGTAAATTCGCGTGAATCAGGGGACAAAATGCTGAAATGGATTTTTCGGTAATAGCCTACTGACGAAAAATTCATCTATGCTCTGCGGTGGTGCATGGAAATCATCGAATACATCGCTGCCCGCTTCGGAAATGGACGAGCCCTCATGGCGCCGCCCTCCGACAGGGCCCCGCCATGGTGCAGTGACCGGAATGCACAAGGCCGTGCCTGCATGCAGGACACGGCCTTGTCGTCGATCAGGACAGGCGCCGCCTGCCCTGGCCTTCAGGCGATCAGAACTCGTACTGCGCCATGATGCGGACCGTGCGGCCGCTCCGCACGTTGAACGGACGCAGGTAGTTCGGGCCCCACCAATGGGGGGGAGGGTGGATGTTTGTTTTTTGCAACATGCAGATGGCTGGCGGTGCGCGGCACTGGCGACTGGGCAGCCTCCAAGTGGGCGGCTCTTGGGTAAAATAGCGGATTGGCCGGCATGGCCCCGGCCTTTTCTTTCATTGTTGCATTGCCAGCAACCACGTTTCCGACTCCTATGCTCCGAATCAGCGAACTCAAGCTTCCCCTCGACCATCCCGACACCGCCCTGCGCGAAGCCATCCTTGCCCGGCTCGGCATCGACGCCGCCGACCTCGTCGATTTCACCGTCTTCAAGCGCAGCTACGACGCGCGCAAGAAGTCGGCCATCGTGCTGATCTACCAGGTCGACGTCGACGTGCGCGACGAGGCCGCCGTGCTGGCACGCCTTGCCAGGGACCAGCAGGTCTTTCCCTCGCCCGACACCGGCTACAAGTTCGTCCCGGCCGCCAGGCCGGCGCCGGGCACGCCGCGCCCGATCGTGGTCGGCATGGGCCCCTGCGGCATGTTCGTGGCCCTGATCCTGGCCCAGATGGGCCTGAATCCCCTGGTGCTCGAGCGCGGCAAGATCGTGCGCGAGCGCACCGTCGACACCTTCGGCTTCTGGCGCAAGCGCAAGCTCAATACCGAGTCGAACGTGCAGTTCGGCGAGGGCGGCGCCGGGACTTTCTCGGACGGCAAGCTGTACAGCCAGATCAAGGACCCGAAGCATTACGGCCGCAAGGTGCTGACCGAGTTCGTCAAGGCCGGCGCGCCCGAAGAAATCATGTACGTCAGCAAGCCCCACATCGGCACTTTCCGCCTGGTGAAGATGGTCGAGCAGATCCGCGCGGAGATCACCCGGCTGGGCGGCGAGATCCGCTTCGAGACGCGGGTCGACGACATCTATGTGAGTGAAGAAAACGGCGTGCGCCAGGTGCAGGGCGTGCGCCTGTCGAACGGCGAAGAAATCGCCACCCGCCACCTGGTGATGGCGATCGGCCACAGCGCGCGCGACACCTTCGAACTGCTGTACGAGCGCGGCGTCTACATCGAGGCCAAGCCCTTCTCGATCGGTTTCCGCGTCGAGCACCCGCAGTCGCTGATCGACGTCTGCCGCTTCGGACCGAACGCCGGCAACAAGCTGCTGGGCGCGGCCGACTACAAGATCGTGCACCACGCCTCCAACGGCCGCTCGGTGTACAGCTTCTGCATGTGCCCGGGCGGCACGGTGGTGGCCGCTTCGTCGGAAGAAGGCCGCGTGGTCACCAACGGCATGAGCCAGTATTCGCGCAACGAGCGCAACGCCAATAGCGCCATCGTGGTCGGCATCACGCCCGAGGACTACCCGGGCCACCCGCTGGCCGGCATCGCCTTCCAGCGCGAGCTCGAATCGCGCGCCTACGTGCTGGGCGGTTCCAACTACGACGCGCCGGGCCAGTTGATGGGCGACTTCGTGAAAGGCATTCCGTCGAAAGAATTCGGCTCGGTGGTCCCGTCCTTCAGGCCGGCGGTGCACCTGACCGACCTGGCGCCGTCGCTGCCGGATTACGCGATTCAAGCGCTGCGCGAAGCCTTCGTCGCTTTCGACAAGCAGATCAAGGGATACTACAAGGAAGACGCGGTGCTGACCGGCGTCGAGACCCGCACCTCCTCGCCGATCCGCATCAAGCGCAACGACGACGACCTGCAAAGCCTGAACACGCGCGGCCTGTTCCCGGCCGGCGAAGGCGCGGGTTACGCCGGCGGCATCATGTCGGCGGCGGTGGACGGCATCCGCGTGGCGGAAGCCGTGGCGCTGGCGATGGCCGCGTGAAGCCGGCGGCGGGAGCGCCGGCCGGCGCCGGGACCTTCGGCCCCGGCCTGGCGATCCTGGCCTCGATGGTGTCGGTGAACGCCGGCGCCGCCTGGGCCAAGGGCCTGTTCCCGCTGGTCGGCAGCCAGGGCGTGACCGCGGTGCGGGTCGGCCTGGCCGCCGTCATCATGCTGGCCGTGGTGCGCCCCTGGCGCAGCCTGCCCGCGCGCGCGGACGCACTGAATCTCCTCGTCTACGGCCTGATGCTGGGCTGCATGAACCTCTTGATCTACGGCGCTTTCGCGCGCATCCCGATCGGCATCGCGGTGGCCATCGAGGTGGTCGGCCCGCTGGCCGTGGTGGTCCTGTCCTCGCGCCGCGCGCGCGACTTCGCCTGGGTGCTGCTGGCCGGTCTCGGCCTGTGGCTGCTGGCGCCCGTGCATGAGGGCGTTCCCCCGCTCGATCCGGTCGGGGTGGCGTATGCGCTGGGCGCGGCCTTCTGCTGGGCGATGTACATCGTGTTCGGCAAGCGCGTGTCTACCCTCAACGGCAGCCACGCGGTGGCCTGGGGCATGCTGGCGGCGGCGCTGTTCACGGTGCCGGTCGGCGTCGCCCATGCCGGCGCGGATCTGCTGCTGCCGGCCGTGCTGGCCGGCGGCCTGGCGGTGGCGGTGCTGTCGAGCGCCCTGCCCTACACGCTCGAGATGGCGGCGCTGGCGCGCCTGCCGCGGCGCGTGTTCGGCATCCTGGTGAGCGCCGGACCGGCCTTCGCGGCGCTGGCCGGCTGGGTGGTGCTGGGCGAGCGCCTCACCGGCATGCAGTGGCTGGCGATCCTGCTGGTGATCCTGGCCTGCGGCGGCGCGGCGGCGACTAGCCGGTAGGGTGCACGGCTTCGCCGTGCGCGCGTTCAACTCCGGCATGCGTCGACACTGCGCGTCCGGGAATTGAACGCGCGGTCGGCAGAGCCGACCACCCTACGGAAAACACGGGCGGGATCACAGCCAGCCCGCCTTCTTGAAGCGCCGGTACAGGTAAAAACATACCCCGGCCATCACGCACAGCGCCGCCGGGTAGCCGTACTTCCACTTCAGCTCCGGCATGAATTCGAAGTTCATGCCCCAGATGCCGGCAAAGGCGGTGAACACGGCGAAGATCGCCGCGTACGAGGCCAGCTTCTTGCTGATGTCGTTCTCTTCGATCGCCACCATCGATAGCGTCACCTGGATCGCGGTATTGATGGTGTCGCGCACCGCGTCCAGGCGGCCGAGGATGCGCAGCAGGTGGTCGTGGACGTCGCGCAAGTAGTCCTGGGTCTCGGCCACCACTTCCGGCACGCGCCCGCCGTGCAGGCGTCCGATTGCGTCCATCAGCGGGATCACCGCGTGGCGCAGCACCTGCGACTTGCGCTTGAGCGCATACAGGCGCTCGACGTTGGCGCGCTGCCCGCCCTGCTGGCCGAAGATGTGGTCCTCGATCGATTCCAGGTCGGATTCAAGCGCGTCGACCACGGGAAAATAGCGGTCCACCACCGCGTCGACCAGCGCATACAGCACGAACCCGGAACCCTTGCGCAGCTGGTGCGGCTCGCGCTCGGCGCGGGCGCGCACGCCGAGGAAGCCCTGGTTGGCGTCGCGCCGCACCGACAGCACGTAGTTGGGACCGGCGAAGATCGCCAGTTCGCCCGCGTTCAGTTCGTCGCCGGCCAGTTCGACGATGTGGGCGACGACGAACACGCAGTCGCCGTATTCCTCCATCTTGGGGCGCTGGTGGCCGCGCGCGGCGTCTTCCACCGCCAGTTCGTGCAGCTTGAATTCCTCCTGCATCGTGGCGATTTCCGCGGCGTCCGGATCGCGCAGGGCGACCCAGACGAAGGTACCCGGCTCCTTCAGGTGTTCGCTGATGTCCTCGACCGGGATGTCGGACAGCTTCTTGCCTTCATGGTAGGCGACACAGTTGATCAGCATGGATGGTGTAAGCGGCAAGTCTGCAGGTGATGCGCCAGCTTACACCATCGCCATCACTCCTCACGTGCGCCATCTATCCCAAGCTCGACGATCTTGCGCGTGATGGTGTTGCGGCCGATCCCGAGCCGCATCGCGGCGTCGTTCTTGCGCCCGTGCGTGTGCTTGAGGGCGGTCTTGATCAGGGCCGACTCGAACTGGCGCCCGAGCGTGTCCATCACGTCGGTCTGGCCGGCGCTGAGCATGCCGGCGGCCTGCTGTTCGAGCAGCGCGATCCAGCCTTCGGGCGAGATCGGCGCGCTCGGTGCGATCGCCGCCGCGGCCGTCGCCGGGGCCTGCGGGGTCCCGGCCGGCCTCGGCTCCTGCAGGGGCGACACGAGCGGCGCCACTTGCGTCAGGTCGCGCGGCAGGTCCTTGACCTCGACCGTCTGGCCCGGGGCCATCACGGTGATCCAGTTGCACAGGTTTTCCAGCTGGCGCACGTTGCCGGGCAATTCGAGTCCGGCCAGGAAGCGCATCGACGCTTCGCTCAGGCGCTTGGGCTCGACGCCCAACTGGCGTGCGCTCTGCACCAGGAAGTGGCGCGCCAGGATCGGGATGTCCTCGCTGCGCTCGCGCAGGGAAGGCAGGCGCAGGCGGATCACGTTGAGGCGGTGGTACAGGTCTTCGCGAAACAGCCCGTCGCGCACGCGCTGTTCCAGGTTCTGGTGGGTGGCGGCGATCACCCGCACGTTGGCCTTGACCGGCTGGTGGCCGCCGACGCGGTAGAAGTGGCCGTCCGACAGCACGCGCAGAAGACGCGTCTGCAGATCGAATGGCATGTCCCCGATTTCATCCAGGAACAGGGTGCCGTTCTCGGCCTGCTCGAAGCGGCCGCGCCGCATCGCCTGGGCTCCCGTGAAAGCGCCGCGCTCGTGGCCGAACAGTTCCGACTCCAGCAGGTCTTTCGGGATCGCCGCCGTGTTCAGCGCGATGAAGGGTTGCTGGGCGCGCGGGCTGTGCTTGTGCAGGGCGCGCGCCACCAGTTCCTTGCCGGTGCCGCTCTCCCCCGTGATCAACACCGTCACGTTCGACTGCGACAGGCGGCCGATGGCGCGGAACACTTCCTGCATGGCCGGCGCGTGGCCGAGGATTTCGGGCGTCTCGGCGGGCGCCGCTTCCACGCTGGCTTCGCGCAGGCTCTCTTCCAGCGCGCGCCGGATCAGGCTGACCGCCTTGTCGATGTCGAAGGGTTTGGCCAGGTAGTCGAAGGCGCCGCCCTGGAAGGACGCGACCGCCGAATCGAGGTCGGAAAACGCGGTGATGATGATGACCGGCAGGCCGGGATGGCGCGCCTTGACGGCGCCGAGCAGTTCGATGCCCGATTCGCCCGGCATGCGGATGTCCGACACCAGCACCTGCGGCGTATCGGTCTCGAAAGCGGCCAGCGCATCCTGCGCGTTGGCGAAGCTGCGGGTCTCCAGGCTTTCGCGCGCCAGGGCTTTTTCGAGCACCCAGCGGATCGATGCGTCGTCGTCGACAATCCAGATCGGTTTCATGTATTCGTGCTTCCCGCAATATGATGATTCGGGGACTCACGGCGGATGCTTCTCCCCCGCTTATGGCAAGGGCAGCAGGATCCGGAAATCCGTCAGTCCAGGCCGGCTTTCGCACTCGATCACACCCAGGTGCTGCTGCACGAAGGTCTGCGCCAGCGTCAAGCCGAGGCCGCTGCCGCCTTCGCGCCCCGAGACGAGCGGATAGAAGATGCGGTCGCGGATCTCGGCTGCGATGCCCGGTCCATTGTCGATGATATGCAAATCTAATGCCAGCCCATAACGGACCTTGGCCAGGGTGACCTGGCGCGCCACGCGGGTGCGCAGCACGATCTCGGCGTCGCCGGCCGCGATGCGCCCCCTCAATGCCTGGGCGGCGTTGTGGGCGATGTTCAGCACCACCTGGATCAGCTGCTCCATGTCGCCCCTGAACTCGGGAATCGAGGCGTCGTAGTCGCGCCGGATGGACAGGCCGGTCGGGAACTCGGCCAGGATCAGGCTGCGCACGCGCTCGCACACTTCGTGGATGTTGACGTCGCCGACGATGTGGGGCTTGCGGTGCGGCGCCAGCAGGCGGTCGACCAGGGTCTGGAGGCGGTCGGCCTCCTTGATGATCACCTGGGTATATTCCGACAGGTCGGCCGGATGCTGCGGCGGCAGCTCGAGCTCGAGCAGCTGGGCCGCGCCGCGGATGCCGCCCAGCGGGTTCTTGATCTCGTGGGCCAGGTTGCGGATCAGTTCCTTGTTGGCCTGGCTCTGGTCGAGGATGCGCTCCTCGCGGTCGAGCTTGAGCTGCTGGACGTTCTCGCGCAGTTCGATCAGAAGTTCGTCCTCGCCCAGTGCGCTGACGATGCTGTTGACGTGCAGGGGCTCGCGCCCGCCGCGCTGCAAGACCAAGTCCTGGCGCAGGTCGGCGTACTGGTGGGCCAGCGCCTGCGCGCACAGCGCGGCCAGCTCCTGGCCGTTGGTGAACAGTTCGGGCAGCGGCGCGCGCTGCAGGGATTTCAGCGACAGTTCGAGCAGGTTCTCGGCGGCCGGGTTCGCGTAACGCACCTCGCCCACGGGGCCGAGCAGCAGGACGCTCGATGCCAGCAGGTCGAGGCCGGCGAAACGCGCGGATGCCGATGTGTTCATCGAATCTTGCTGATCTCGCGTTGCAGCGCTTCGATGTTGCGTTCGGTGCGGCCGATCTCGTCGCGCATCGACGCCACCCGCTCCAGGTACTTGGCGTAGTTGCGCTCGTTGCCCTGGCGTTCCGGCTCGCCGTTGTTGAAGTCGCGGCGCAGGTCCGCCAGCTTCCTCTGCTCGATGCGCAGTTCGTCGTTGAGGATCTCGCGGCGGTCGTCGTCGCGCGCGCGCTGCTGGGCGCTGTCGACGCGCGGGAAGCTGGCCGGGCTGACGGCGGGGGCCGGCCCCGGGTTCGGCGGGCGCACGGCCGGAATCGGCGCCGAAGCGCGCGGCGCCGGCGCCGGCGCGTAGCCCGGCAGGTCGAGGGCCTTGCAGCCGCGGCGGGCGGTGTCGGTGAATTCGACGCGTCCCTGTTCGTCCACGCACTTGTAGACGGCGCCCTGGGCGTGGGCTCCGTTGTGGAGCGCGAGACCGGCCAGCGCCAGCGCCATCATTCGGAAGAGGCTAATTGTCTTTCCCATCAGAAATCAGTCTGCACAATAAACGTGCACGCATTGTAGTCCGGCCCGAGTGTACAGCAAGGATGAAAAAAGGCGGGGAAAGCCCTCGCTTTCCCCGCCTTTGTTACAGACCCTGACGCCCGGTGATGCATGAGCGCAACGGTTCTGTTGACCTCTTGATTACGACGAGTAGTACATGTCGAATTCGGCCGGGTGCGGGGTCATGCGCAGGCGCTGCACTTCCTGCATCTTCAGGTCGATGTAGGCGTCGATCATGGCGTCGCTGAACACGCCGCCGCGGGTCAGGAACTCGCGGTCCTTGTCCAGGGCTTCCAGCGCTTCCTCCAGCGAGGCGCACACGGTCGGGATCAGCTTGTCTTCTTCCGGCGGCAGGTGGTACAGGTCCTTGGTCGCGGCTTCGCCCGGATGGATCTTGTTCTGGATGCCGTCCAGGCCGGCCATCAGGAGGGCGGCGAAGCACAGGTAGACGTTGGCCAGCGGGTCCGGGAAGCGCACTTCGACGCGGCGGCCTTTCGGGTTGGCCACGTGCGGGATACGGATCGAGGCCGAGCGGTTCTTGGCCGAGTAGGCCAGCTTGACCGGGGCTTCGTAGCCTGGCACCAGGCGCTTGTACGAGTTGGTGCCCGGATTGGTGATCGCGTTCAGGGCGCGCGCGTGCTTGATGATGCCGCCGATGTAGAACAGCGCGGTGTCCGACAGGCCGGCATAGCCGTCGCCGGCGAACAGGTTCTTGCCGTCCTTCCAGATCGACTGGTGCACATGCATGCCCGAGCCGTTGTCGCCGTTCATCGGCTTGGGCATGAAGGTCGCGGTCTTGCCGTAGCTGTGGGCCACGTTCCAGATTACGTACTTCATGTTCTGGGTCCAGTCGGCGCGCTCGACCAGGGTCGAGAAGCGGGTGCCGATTTCGTTCTGGCCGGCGCCGGCCACTTCATGGTGGTGCACTTCGACCGGAATGCCCATCGATTCGAGGATCAGGCACATTTCCGAGCGCATGTCCTGGAAGCTGTCGACCGGCGGGACCGGGAAGTAGCCGCCCTTGACGGTCGGACGGTGGCCGCTGTTGCCGCCTTCGATTTCCCGGTCGGTCGACCAGGACGCTTCGTCCGAATCGATCTTCACGAAGCAGCCCGACATGTCGATCTTCCAGCGGATCGAATCGAAGATGAAGAATTCCGGTTCGGGGCCGAAGAAGGCGGTGTCGCCCACGCCCGAGGACTTCAGGTAGGCTTCGGCGCGCTTGGCGATCGAGCGCGGGTCACGGTCGTAGCCCTTGCCGTCCGACGGTTCGATCACGTCGCACTGCATGAACAGGGTGGTCTCTTCCATGAACGGATCGATGTTGGCGGTGCTCGGGTCCGGCAGCAGCAGCATGTCCGACGCTTCGATGCCCTTCCAGCCGGCGATCGACGAACCGTCGAAGGCGTGGCCCGACTCGAACTTGTCTTCGTCGAAGTGCGACACGGGGACGGTCACGTGCTGCTCCTTGCCGCGGGTATCCGCAAAGCGCAGGTCAACGAATTTCACTTCGTTGTCTTTGATGAGTTGAATTACGTCTGCAGCCGTCTTTGCCATTCGTATCTCCTGAGTGAAAAGGGGGTGCCGCGCTGGAAAGCCTCGCAGCGGGCAACTTGCCGTACATCAAAGCATGAACCGTGCCAAGCTGCCGTTATGAACAAATGCACAATGCTTCGTTGGAAATCGCTGAACTGCGGCCTACAATCCTCGAAACACTGCATGATCGAGCGGCGCGCCGGCGCACCATCTTGGTGCGCTTGTGGCGCCGGTGCACCATCGCAGCGCAGGATACACCGAACCAAGTTGGTGCATCGACTTTTCTTGTTCAAAACGGATCACATCATGACGACTACCGAGACCATCCTTGCCCAAGCCCGCCAGCGCGCCGGCGGCCAGCCCTATGCCGGCGCGGTCACGCCCGAGGAAGCCTTCGCGCTTCTGCGCAGCGACCCGCGCGTGAAACTGGTCGACGTGCGCACCAATGCCGAACGCGACTGGGTCGGGCGGGTGGCGATTCCCGACGCCCAGCACGTCGCGGTGCAATGGGCCACCTATCCGGGCGGCGCCCCGAATCCCGCATTCGGTGCGCAGCTCGAGCAGGTGGCGCGCAAGGACGAGGTGCTGCTGTTCCTGTGCCGCTCGGGGGTGCGCTCGCGCCACAGCGCGCGCGTCGCCACCGAGCATGGCTTTGCCGAGTCCTACGACATCCTGGAAGGTTTCGAGGGCGACCGCGATGCCGAGGGGCACCGCAAGACGGTCGGCGGCTGGTGCAAGGCCGGACTGCCCTGGATCGGGGCTTGAGGATGGACGTGCAAGCGCGCTTCGGCGCCGCCTACGACCTGGCGCGCCTCGGCCGGCACGAGGAGGCACTGCGCGAATTCGAATGGTTGCACGACCACGCGCTGCAAGAATGCCGCTCCTGGGCCGGCGTGCGCCTGTCGTACTCACTCCACGCCTGGGCCAGGCTGGGCGCCGTCTATCCGCCAGCGCGCGCCGCGCTCGAGGCGGTATGCGCGCGCGACACGGCGCTGCTCCTGGCGGGCCGCGGCAACCGCCATCTGTTCATCGACGTCAATGCGATCCACCGGGTGCTGGATCGACAAGAGCGGACCCATGCCCTGTTCGTCGAACTCGAACGGGTTGATCCGGCGCTGGCGCAAGCCTGTGCCGGCGTGGCGCTGACCGCCATCATCACCGCCAAGGATTACGCGCTGGCCGAACGCCTGTTGCCCGACCCCGAGCGCGACGTGCGCCGCCGCGCCGCCTTCCTGAACGCGGACTTCGCCGGCCGGCGCGGCAGGCGCTTCACCCGCGCGCCCATCATTGCCAGCGACATCAGGCTGTACGTGGACCCCGTGCGCGAAGTGCTGACCGTGCTCGAGGGCCGCGGACGCGGCCAGGAAGCGGCACACCTGCGCAAGCTGGCCGCCGACCTGATTCCCGCGACGACGATCCGGCGCGCCGTGCGCGCCGCCCTCCTCCCCGGCGCGCGGCCGTGGCACGAACGCGGACGGCGCCCGCGCCGCAAAGCGCGGATCAGTTAGCCGGCATCACCATCAATTGCAGGCTAGATGCCGCCCCCGGCGCGCGGTACACGCGCTGGGTCGCCTTCTTGAAATCCTCAGGCTTGGCCTTCGGGATGTGGGTGAAGGTCTGCGGGTTCAGGTCGATCAGCGGGAACCACGAACTCTGCACCTGCACCATGATGCGGTGGCCGCGCCGGAAGGTGTGGTTCACTTCGCCGATGTCGAAGCTGATCGCTTCCTGCTTGCCCGGGACGAAAGGCTCGGGCTTCTCGAAGCTGTTGCGGAACTTGCCGCGCAGCGGATTGCCGCGCACCAGCTGCTGGTAGCCGCCCAGGTTCAGGCTCGGCGGCGCGACGTCGTTGCCCTTGCGTTCGACCGCCGGGGTCGGGTACTCGCTCGGGTAGACGTCGATCAGCTTGACCACCCAGTCGGCGTCGGTGCCGGTGGTCGACACGAACAGCTTCGGCACCACGGAACCGACCACCGTCACGTCTTCTTCCAGCACCTCGCTCTGGTACACCAGCACGTCGGGCCGGGTGGCGGCGAAGCGCTGGTCCGACACCATGTATTCGCGGGGGACGCCGGTGGCCGGGTAGCCGATGAAAGGCACGGGCTTCCTCGGGTCGGCGACATACTCGTCGTAGCCGGCACCGGAAGCGGCGGGCTGCTGCCACGACAGCGTGCCGTTCGGACCGAAGTACAGGCTGCGCACTTTCGCCGGAGCCGGCGGCCAGGCGGCATAGCTGCGCCAGACGTTGGTGCCGGTTTCGAACGCCGTCACCGCGGGCAATGCGCGCGCCGGCTTCACGCCCTTCAGGTGCTGCTCGAAGAAGGGGAACTGGATCTCGCGGCGGAAGTACTCACTGGTCTTGGCGTCGAAGCTGACATGGCCGAGGCGCGCGCCGTCGCTGCGCGCCCAGCCGCCATGCACCCAGGGGCCCATCACCAGCGCGTTCGGGGTGCCCAGGTTGTACTTGCCCACCGCCTTGTAGATCGCGAACGGCCCGGCCGGGTCTTCCGCATCGAACCAGCCGCCCACGGTCAGCACAGCCGCCTTGACGTTCTTCATGTGCGGCGTGATGGCGCGCGAGCGCCAGAACTCGTCGTAGGTGTCGTGCACGATGGTCGGCTCGAGCAGCTCGCGCTGCTCGGCGCTCATGCTGGCGAGGATGTTCTCCATCGTCAGGCGCTTCAGGAAGAAATCGTAGGCGTCCGCCTCGCCGTAGGCGAAGCGCGAACGCTCCTTGTTGCCCGTGGTCGGATTCTTCTGCGGCAGGAAGGAAGAATAAAAATCGAAGTTCGCCGACAGCATGAAGGCGCCGCCGTGGTAGGAGTCGTCGCCCATGTACAGGTCGGCGATCGGCGCCTGCGGGGACGCGGCCTTGATCGCCGGGTGCGAATCGATGATGCTCGCCGCCGTGTAGAAGCCCGGGTAGCTGATGCCCCAGATGCCGACCCGCCCATTGTTGTTCGGGATGTGCTTGAGCAGCCATTCCACGGTGTCGTGCATGTCCTCGCTTTCCTGGCCTTCGCCCTTCAAGCGCTTGGCCTTGGCATGCGGCGTCATCTCCTGCCAGCTGCCCTCCGACATGTAGCGCCCGCGCACGTCCTGCGTCACGAAGATGTAGCCGGACTCCTCCAGTTCGCGCGAGGGGCTGAGCGCCTCGGGGAACCAGTCCACGCCGTAGCGCAGTTCACCCTGCGCGACCACGCCCGCGCTGTAGGGGGTGCGCTGCATCAGGAAGGGATAGGGCTTGGAGCTGTCCTTGGGTACGTAAACCGTCGTGAACAGCTTCACGCCGTCGCGCATGGGAATGCGGTATTCGTACTTGGTATAGGCTTCGCGCGGGTTGCGCGCCTTGGCCGGTGCATCGGGTGCGGCGGATTGGGTGGCGGCATGCGTACCTGCGCTGCAGGCCAGCATCACACCCAGGGTGAGGGCGGACAACGGACGACGGATCATGGCTTCTTTCGAGTTCGGGACAAAGGCGCCAGTGTAATCCGTTTCCGCGAGAAAAATTGCTATTCCCGCACTAGCCTTTTTGGGGCACTGCGAAGCCGTGCCGGTCGATGGTGCCGCGCACCCGCTCGCGCACGAAGTTGATGTGGCTGCGCAGCCGGTACAGCTCTTCCGCGTAGGCGAGCGGGATCGAGATGTGGTTGACGCGCTCCTCGATGTCGTCGAGGCGCAGCAGAAGACCGGCACGCGCGGCTTCCCGGTCGTCAAGCGCAATCGCTTCCAGTTCCTGTTCCACCTTGCGCAGCTCGCCGTACCAGCGGTACACGCGCGAACGCACGCGCCACACGTAGATCGGCGGGACGATCCTCGACAGCGGGATCAGGAGCGCCGCCAGCGCCACCACGACCACCCATAGGCGTTCGAACAGGTTGGCGAGCCAGAAGCGCAGGTAGCGCTGCAGGAAAGGCGGGCCGTCGCGGTAGTAGCGCTCCGCTTCGCGCGCCACCGGGATCTCGGTGTACTTCGGCGACGGGAACTGGCCCTGCTGCTGGAACCACCCCGCCTTGCCGTGGATCTCGCCGGCCGACTTCACCAAGAGGCCCACCAGGGCCGGATGCAGGTCTTCCCTCGCTACCAGGGTGGCGGTGGGGGCGATCAGGTGGTAGTCCTGGGCCGGGATGTCGCGCCCGAGGTCGACGATCCCGCGCGGCAGGACCACGTGGGTGAGGAAAGGCAGGCGGCGCGTGTAGGCGTCGGCCTGGGTGAAGTTGAACAACCGGATGCCCGGGGTCTGCAGCAGCATCTGGATCAAGGGCGCTTCCGGCGCGGAGCTGAACACCAGTCCGTCGATGCGGCCCGCCAGCAGCTCCACCGTGGCCGGGGTGTTTTCCAGCGCGCCGATCTGCAGCTGGTCCGGCTCGATGCCGTTCGCGGCCAGCACCTGGCGGAACAGGCGCGGCACGCCGGTGCCTTCCGGGCCCAGGTTGATGCGTTTTCCCTTCAGATCGGTCAGGTGCGCCACCTTCGCCCCTTCGCGCAGGAACAGCCATACCGGTTCGGTGAACAGGCTGCCCAGCGACACCAGGCCGGCGCGCTCCGCTTCCCCCTCCGCGGTCGAGCCGCTCTGCACGAAGGCGACGTCCACCTTGCCGTCGACGAGGCGCTCCAGGTTCTCATGCGAGCCGAGCGAGGGCTGGAGGCTCAGCTTGATCTCGTCGCGCGCCAGCCGGGCGGCGTACTGGCGGCCGAATTCCTCGTAGGCGCTGTTGAACTGGCCGGTGGCCATTGAGAATTGGCGCGGCGGCGCCGGGTCGACCCAGATGTAGGCCAGCACCGCCACCGCGATCGCCGCCAGCAGCGTCGGCCCGCTGGCGACCAGCAGGTCGCGCAGGGACACGATGCTGAACTGGCGCACGCGCGTCATGGCGCGCATGACGGAGGCAACCCGCGCGCCACGCTTTATCTCACCGGAAGCGTCAGCCTGCCCCTTCAACGGACGCACTGGCGCTGCGCGGCGATGCTGCCCGCGGGCGGCTCGATCATCGGCATCAGGCTCGGCGCCAGGTTGGACAGCAGCTGCACCGGCAGCGCGCTGGTGAAGTCGTAGTCGCCCGACTGCGGGCCCGCCACGTAGGCGGTCATGCTGCCGAAGTAGCGTTCGCCGATGTTGAAGACGAAAGTGGCCGAGCGGTTCACGAAGCGCGACTCGATCACGCGGCCGCCGCGCGCATACACTTCGAAGCGCTGGTCGCCGGTGCCGGTCTTGCCGCCCACCGCGATCACGCTGCCGTCGGACTGCACGAAGGCGGTCTTGACGCGCTTGGCGGTGCCGTCGCTGACCACGCCCTGGATCGCATCGGCGACGGCGCGCGCCACTTCGGGCGCCAGGACCTGCTCCTTGCCGCCGCCCTTGGTGCGCTTGACCAGGGTTTCGTAGGGCGTGTCCTTGGCGAAGTGCAGCGAGTCGATGCGCTCGACGGGTTTGCGCACGCCGCCGTTGACGATGATGCCCATCAGTTCGGCCAGCGCGGCCGGACGGTCGGCCGAGGCGCCCAGCGTGGTGGCGTAGGACGGCACCAGCGAGTCGAACGGATAACCCATCTTCTTCCACTGCGCGTGGATCTTCAGGAAGGCCTCGACCTCGATCAGGCCGGCGATGCGCTTGTCCTGGGCATGCTTGCGATGGGTCTTGAACAGCCAGGAATAGACTTCCTGGCGCTCCTTGACGCTGGCGTTGGTGACTTCGGTCCAGCCGGCCTTGGGATGCGTGATCAGGTAGCCCGCCAGCCAGAGTTCCAGCGGGTGCACCGAGGCCACGTAGCCGCGGTCGGCCAGCGTCATGTTCTTCGGATCGTACATCTCGTACATCTTGGGGATGCGGTCCGGGTCCATGTCGTGCGAATCCGGCAGCGCCTTGTCGATGAAGGCGCCGAACTGCGCCATGCTGGCGCCCGGGAATACGGTGCGGTGGGCGGCGGCCAGCTTGGAGGCCAGCGGACGCACGCCCGAGAACAGCAGCGCCTCGATCTCCTGCGGCGTCTTGCCCTTGTACTTGTTCCAGAACTTGGCCAGGAAGACCTTGCCTTCGTTGTCGGCAAAGCGGGCCAGGTAGACGGCGCGGCGCGGATCGTCGGCATCGGCCAGCAGCTGGGCCGAGGAGCCCGGCAGCTGGAACATGTAGTAGCGCACCACGTCGCGCATCATGCGCACGAAGACCAGGTTGGTCGAGCTGCGCAGCGCCTCGGTGACCGTCATGATCTTGCTGTTGTCCAGCCGGCTGAAGTTGCCGAAGGTGTGGATGCCGCCGCCGGTGAAGAAGGCTTCGCCCGGATTGGCCGAGTACTTGCGCTCCATCGCCGCCGCCAGCATCGGCGCCAGGCCGCGGTCGGCGCCCCGAGGCAGGGTGCGGAAGTAGTCCAGCGCCCACTGCGACATGCGGTCCTTGGCGTCGATTTCGACGCCCATCAGGCCGATCTCGTCCATCGGCTCGAAGCGCTTGTGCAGCTGGTCGACGATGTCGAGGTAGGTCACCAGGGTGCGCAGCTTGGCGGTGGAGCCGAGATCGAGCTTGGCGCCTTCGTTGATGTCGAGCGGCTGGTCGTAGTTGTCGGTCTGGACCCGCAGGTAGTTGACGTGCTCGCCGCGCTCATACAAGGTGAAGCTGTACACCACCTGGGCCGGGTCGCCGTTGCCGAGCATGCCCTTGCCGGTCAGGCCGGCCGCTTTCGCCTGCTCGGCGTCGGACAGCTTGCGCAGCACGTCGGTGACGGCCTGCTGCACCTGGGAGTCGAGGGTCGACACCACCGACAGGTCGAGGCGGTCGAGGTTGTACAGGCGCGAATCGCCCACCAGGTAGCCGAGGTGGTTGCGCACCGCGTTGGCGGCCTTGCGCGAGACGAAGGCGTCGGCGCCCGGCGGCGCCACGCCCGAGCCCTGGGCCGGATGCAGCGCCACTTTCAGTGCGGCGTCGCGCAGCTGCGGCGAGATCACGCCGGCCTGGGCCAGCACGCGCAGGTGGCTGTTGGTGAGGGTTTCGAGATCGTGTTCGCCGGCGCCCAGGTAATAGGCGGGGCGGCGCTGCGCGATCATCAGGGACAGCGCTTCCTTGTAGGCGGTCACGGCCTCGACGCTGTTCATCGGGCCGCGCAGCATGGCGCTGGTCTTGTCGAAGTCGCGTCCGTACCAGACCCAGAGCCCATCGCCGATGCCATTGACTTCGCCATACCCCGGCTTGGCCGACAGCGGCACGGTGTTCAGGTAGTCGAGCACGATCTGGCGCCGCGCCTTGGTGGTGTCTTCGCCGTCCTGGTAGGCGCGCAGCGTGGCCGAGGCCATCTGGATCATCTTGTCCTGCAGCGAACCGGTGCGCCCTTCCGGCGAGTGGCGGTACTTCTCGATCTGGGTCGCGAGCGTGGAGCCGCCGGCCACGCGCCCGCCGCCGCCCAGGCCGATGCTGCTCAGGGTCTTGTCGAACACCGCTTTCGAGAAGCGGTCCCATTCGACCGCCGGGTTGCGGTGCGGGTAGCTTGGGTCGAGCAGCTCGCGGTTCTCGATGAACAGCAGGCTTTGCACCAGCAGCGAGGGCGCATCCTCGAACTTGTGGTAGAAGCGCTCGGGGAAGCGCGAGGCGAACATCGGCTGCGCGCGGCAGTCGAGGATCTCGAGGCCGACCTTGGTCTTCTCGTGGTAGGTGGCGTACAGGCCGCGGTCGGCGAACTCCACCATCTTGGGCGACATGCGGGCCTGGGCCTCGATGTGATAGCCGCGCGACTGCAGCTTCTCGAGGTAGGCCGGCATGCCGGCGTAGCCCAGGCGGGTGTCGAAGGGGCTGGCGGCCGGGAAGCGGATCGCGTCGCTCGGCCCCTTCTCCATGCGATAGGTGAGGTCGGCGGCCATCCCGGCGAAGATCTTCGCCTGCAGGCGCGAGGTGCGCATCTCGAGCGCGCCCCAGCCGCCCAGCAGCACCAGCAGGATCAGGACGACAAGGTAGAACCAGGGCTTCCAGCGGCGCTTGCGCGGCGCCGGCTCGGGCGCTCCTTCGGGACCGCCCTCGGGACGCTCGGGCGGCGGCAGGGGCGCGCCGCCGGGCGCACCACCGCCCGCAGCCAGGTGCGGATAGGCTTCGTACAGGGGGACATCGTTGCCGCCCGCGGACGCGAGTACGGGTGCGCCGCCGGACATGGCCTGGGCTGTGCGCCGCAACCACTCGCCTAGCGCGCGTATGACATTACTGGGCCGCTCGATGCGGCGAATACTTTCCATGATGGCTCAACTGGTTCGAATCAATTCGTGCTCAATCCCTGCAACCTGCCCGCCATCCTTGCCCTGGTGTGTTCGAGTGATTGGGTCCTCGTCAGTCTGCAAAAATGCGCGGTGCAAACTCACTCAGGATTGCACCTCCACAGGTATCATTCCACCACATCAACAAGACCCGCGCGAGACGCGGTTTAACAATTTTGATGCGCGCGATGTATTTTCGCAAAAAAACAACGGCTGAGTTAGCAGGACGGCATGCAGTCCTACAAAGGCCGGAATTCGGCCCCGCGGCGCTGCAGTTCTGTCTGCATGGCAAGGAAGGCAGGCTCCACCTGCGCAGGCGCACCCTTCACCCCCAATTCGATGTGGCGCCGGGTCTGGGCGTCGCCCACGCTCGGCAGGCTGAACACCCGCAGTCCGGGATAATCGCGCTCCAGCGCCTCCATCAGCGGGGTCAGCGACGCCTCCGCCTGTTCATAAACGATCAGCGAGCGCTCCAGGTGCACACTGGCGTGAAATAAATGCGGATAGTGGGTATCGAGCACCCATTCGATCATGGGCCAGGCCATGACCGGGAAACCGGGCACGAAATGGTGAGCGCCGATACTGAAACCCGCGATGCGGTTGTAGGGATTCGGGATCAGGCTTGCCCCTCGCGGAAACTCGGCCATCTTGAGGCGCTGCAGGTTCTCGGGCGCCCCCAGGTCTGCTTCCTGGCCCGCCTCGCGCGCGGTCTCGCGGATGCGCTCCTCGATGTTCAGCCGCCCTTCCGGATGCAGCGCCAGGGGTAGCCCGAGCGCCGCGGCCGCGCATTGGCGGGTATGGTCGTCGGGCGTGGCGCCGATGCCGCCGCAGGAAAACACGATGTCGCCGCCGGCGAAGCTGCGCCGCAGCAGGTCCGTCAGGCGGCTCGGATCGTCGCCCACGAACTGCGCCCAGGCCAGCTGCAGGCCGCGCGCGCCGAGCAGTTCCACCACTTTCGAAAAATGCTTGTCCTGGCGCCTGCCGGACAGGATTTCGTCGCCGATGACGATCAGGCCGAATGCCATGCGTTGCTCCTCTGGTTCAGGTTTGTGTGCCGGCGCGCAGTTCTTCCAGCGCCCCCAGGCAGTAATACTGGAACCACAGCCCGGCGAACAGGAAGATCATGACGTACAGCCACAGCGACAGCATGGCCAGGAAGGGGAACAGCACGACCGAGAGCAGCGCCCCGCCCATCCAGGCGATCCCGGGCAAGGCCCCCGCCAGGCCGGAAGCGAAGCCGATGCCCCACAGCGCGCCGCGGTGGCGCCGCATCAGTTCGTGCCGTTCCTCGGCGCTGGCATGCGCCGCCAGCGCGTCGTAGCTCATCACGCGCGAGGTCACCCAGGCCCACAGGCAGGCCTGCACCAGCCAGGCCAGCGGCGGCACCACGTACAGCGGCAGCGTGAACAGCCACAGCACCGCGAACACCGTGGTGCTGCCGACGTTGATGGCGACGCTGCCGACGAAGGAACCGCCCTCCTTGCGTTCCAGCTTGGGGTACTGCTGCCTGCCGACGTGGCGCTCGATCGCCGGCATCGCGATCACGCCCATGAACAGCAGCGCCGAGCCGATCATGAGGGGCAGCAGCAGCGCGATCGCCAGCAGCGGCACCACCATCACCTTGAGCATGCCCAGGCCGAGCATGGCCAGCATGTTGCCGCTGGTCTGGAACCAGCCGTACTCCGCGAAGGTCGCCTGCAGCCAGTCCAGCAGCGGCTGCAGGCCGGTCCACAGCACCGCGCCCCACAGCAGCAGCGTCAGCACCAGGGGGGCGCCGGAGAGCAACAGCATGCGGCGCGAGAACTGGGCGCGCAGCGCGCGCCGGTAGGCGGTGCCGACGCCCTTCATGGCAGGGCCTCGCGGCGCGGGCGGACATCGGGCTGGCGGCGAGGCGGCATCGTGGCTCCTTGTTCTTGACGTCAATGCCGCCATTCTACGCAATTGTGCGCGGGAGGCCGGCGGGACTGCCGTTTGGCGCGGCCAGGGGCGATGCACTACAATCGCCGTTCAACTTGAACAACAGGGAAAACCATGTCCACCATTACCACTGATTCCGGCCTGCAATACGAAGACACCGTCACCGGCAGCGGCGCCGAGGCGAAAGCCGGCCAGCACGTCACCGTCCACTACACCGGCTGGCTGCGCAACGACGACGGCAGCCAGGGCGCCAAGTTCGATTCGAGCAAGGACCGCAACGACCCGTTCCAGTTCGCGCTGGGCGCCGGCCACGTGATCCGCGGCTGGGACGAAGGCGTGCAGGGCATGAAGGTCGGCGGCCAGCGCCGCCTGACCATCCCGGCCAGCCTGGGCTACGGCGCACGCGGCGCCGGCGGCGTGATTCCGCCGAACGCGACCCTGATCTTCGACGTCGAACTGCTGGCGGTCTAAGACTTCGTAGGGTGGACGGACGCGCTGCGTCCACGCACGCGCTGCTTGAACGCGCGGTCGGCAGAGCCGACCACCCTACTCCCCCCGAGCATCCCCTCTAAAGTTCGCCCGGTTTGGCGGTGAACGCGCCCCTCCTGCGCTAAGATTCCACCCCGTCTTACGACATTGCCAACGCAACCAACACAGGAGTATTCATGAGCTTGCAGGAACAGTTCGCCCAGGCCCAGGCCGAATCCAAGAATCTGCCGGAACGCCCGGACAACATGACCTTGCTGAAGATCTACGCGCTGTACAAGCAGGGCGCGAACGGCGACGCCACCGGCGAGCGCCCGGGCATGACCGATTTCGTCAACCGCGCCAAGTACGACGCCTGGGCCGCCCTGAAGGGCACCTCGCAGGAAGACGCGATGCAGCAGTACATCGACCTGATCGAAGAACTGAAGGGCTAGGCGGGGCCGCCCTCCCGGGCGGCGGAGGCCCGCCTGCGTGTCAGACGCGCTCAGGCGGGCACGAACACCTTGCGCATCTTCTCCGTCACCTTGGCCTCGATGGCCGGGGCGAACGCGCCCATGAAGAATCCCAGGCGGATCCGCATCGCCGCACGCTGGCCTTCCAGGCTGAGCGCCCCTTCCACGCCGCTGCGCTCGAAGCGCAATACGTCGCCATCCCACTTGCACGCCAGGCCATACTCGGTGGCGATCCGCTGCGCCACCTGCTGGGCGGCCTCGCGCGCCTCTTGCGGGCTCAGGTTGTGCTCCTGGACGATGCTAATTTCCGACATGCTGGGTCATCCTTTACTTAATCTGTTGCAAGAAAAGTCCGCCATGATGCCAGCTGACGGCCGAGTCGGCCAGTCTAGCGAGCGTTTCCGGTCCCGATCCAAATCAATTGATGCGAGTCAATGCCCGCGCCGCCCGGCGCGCGACCATGGAGCTGCCGCCCGACATTTCGCAAGGAGCCGTCATGGAACCAGGTGCCCTCTTGCCGGACGAACTGGACACGTCCCGTGACCAGCCGCCGGTCCGCTTCATCCCCACGCCCAGCGCCCCCTACCAGCAGCAGCACCGCCTCGCCAGGCTGCTCGAGCAGCCCGCCGAGCCATCCGGCGCGCCCAGGCTGGAATCCGACCCCGAGGAAGAACCGCTCGAAGCGCCGCCGCTGCCGCACGCGTTCGGCGCTCGCGTGCTGATGTGGAAGCAGGACCCGTCGGTGGGCGAGATCGGCACCCGCCGCGCCTACCTGCCCGGCCCGGTGCTGGCCGGCCCGCGCGACGCCCGCATCGCCCCGGGCAGCCCCGGCATCGACCCGGTCGAGCCGAACGTCTTCGGCGACTTCGTCACCCAGCCGGACACCCCGCAGTTCGACGCGGTGCACACCTTCGCCGTGGTGCGCCAGACCCTGACCATGTACCAGCGCTCGATGCTGGCCGCCGGCCTCGACATGCCCCTGCCCTGGCAGTGGAACACCAGCATGGACACGCGCCCGCTGGCCGTCTATCCCTATGGCCTGCCGAACGTGATGAACGCCTTCTACAGCCGCACCCAGGGCTGCCTGAAGTTCGGCGACTTCATTCCGAACGGCGTCGAAGGCGGGGAAGCGGCCCGGGTCTACACCTGCCGCTCCTTCGACATCGTGGCCCACGAGACCGCGCACGCCGTGCTCGACGGCCTCAAGCCGCAGTGGCTGCTGGCCGATGCCCCGCCCCAGACCGGCGGCCTGCACGAAGCCTTCGGCGACCTGACCGCGATCTTCCTGGCCCTGTCCCAGCTCGACCAGTGCGAGGCGGTGGTGGCCCAGACCAAGGCCCACCTGCACGACAAGACCTACTTGTCCGACATCGCCGAACAGTTCGGCATGGCGCTGGGCGGCAGCACGGGGCTGCGCAATGCCGACAACGACCTGACGCTGGCTCAGGCCGGCACCCAGGTGCACGCGATCTCGCAGGTGTTCACCGGCGCCATGTACGACGTGCTGGCCGACATGTTCGCCTACGAGCGCAACCCGACGCACGACGACTGCGCCGCCGTGCTGCACCGGGTGGCCGCCTACCTGCGCGGGCTGCTGCTGCGCGCCCTGATCGCGGCGCCCGACAGCGCCGCCACCTACGTGGACGTGGTCAACCAGATGCTGCGCATCGTGGAGGAGGACGGCAAGCCGGCCATCTATGGCGCCTTCATCCGCAACCAGTTCGCGCGCCGCGACGTGGTCGAGCAGCCCGGCGAGGCCGCCGCAAGCCAGCCTCCGGCCGCGCCGCTGGCGCCCAAGGTCTGCGACAAGCCGGGCGCGCGCCAGGACCGCCGTTCCTGCTGCGGCACCATGAACCTGCCCGAATACTACCGGGTGGACCGGGTGCTCGACAGCGAAGCCCAGGCGCTGGCGCGCTGGTGCGCCTCCAACGGCCGCCTCGGCGAATGCAGCCAGCCGGGCGCCGCGGTCGTGCCGGTGTCGGCATGAAGATCAGCGCGCGCGCCTGCGGCGGCTTCGCCGGGCTGGCCGAAGCCTACGACCTCGACACCACCTCTCATCCGGACGGCAGCGGGTTCGAAGACCTCCTGCAACGGCTCGACTTCTTCTCGGCCGCGCCCAGTTGCCCGCTCGGGGCCGACCTGCCGCGCTGGGAGATCACGGTCGAGGACGGACCACGCTGCCACACCGTGTTCCTGCGCGAGGACGGCAGCGGCGGCGACTGGCAAGCCCTGCTGGATCGCCTGCGCAGCACGGCATGAGCGGCAGGAAGCGGTCCGGGACCGTGCGCCCGGGCAGCCTGTAAGCTGCCCGGGCGCCATGACGCGCCGTCACGGTCCACATTTGCTTATATATATTGTGTATAAGCCTAATTTGTAGGAAAACCCGAATTGCCCTAAAATACAGTGCTTTGCAAGTCCCGCCGGCCGATTCAGCGTCAGGCGCCGCGACACTTCAACCAAACAATAGGACTGTTATGACCCACGTTGTCACCGAATCGTGCATCCGTTGTCGCTATACCGACTGCGTCGATGTATGCCCGGTAGATTGTTTCCGGGAAGGCCCGAATTTCCTCGCCATCGATCCCGACGAGTGCATCGACTGCGCCGTCTGCGTGGCCGAGTGCCCGGTGAACGCGATCTACGCGGAAGAAGACGTGCCGTCGGATCAGCAGCAATTCATCAAGCTGAACGCGGACCTGGCGCGTTTCTGGCCGTCGATCACCAAGACCAAGCCAGCCCTGCCAGACGCGGACGAGTGGAAAGACGTCAAGGACAAGCTGGGCCAGCTGGCCCGCTGACCAGGAAAGGAGCGGCCCCGCCCGGGGCCGCTCTCTGCATCGGTTCGTCAATCATGGCACACTAGCGGCCACGTCTCATCCAATCCCACGCATCTACAGCCATACTCACAGAAAGTTTTAGCATGACTATCAGTGCCTCCCACGAAGCGGGCGCCATCGCTCCCAACAGCTCGTTCGCCGGTGCGATCGAAGCCGATGCCGTGATCATCGGCGCCGGTCCGGTCGGCCTGTTCCAGGTCTTCGAACTCGGCCTCCTCGAAATCAAGGCCCACGTCATCGATTCGCTGCCGGCCGTCGGCGGCCAGTGCGTTGAACTGTATCCGGACAAGCCGATCTACGACATCCCGGCCGTGCCGGTGTGCACCGGCCAGGAACTGACCGACAACCTGCTCAAGCAGATCGAGCCCTTCGAGCCGACCTTCCACCTGGGCCAGGAAGTCACCACCGTCCAGCGCCGCGAAGACAGCCGCTTCAACGTCGAGACCTCGACCGGCACCCGTTTCATCACCAAGACCATCTTCATCGCCGCCGGTGTCGGCTCGTTCCAGGCGCGCACCATGAAGGTCGACGGCATCGAGAAGTTCGAGAACAGCCAACTGTTCTACCGCGTGAAGGATCCGGCTCTGTTCGAAGGCAAGAACCTGGTCATCTGCGGCGGCGGCGACTCGGCCCTGGACTGGGCCCTGAACTTCGTCGGCAAGGCCGAGTCGGTCGTGCTGCTGCACCGCCGCGAGGACTTCCGCGCCGCCCCTGCGTCGGTGGCCAAGATGAAGGCCCTGTGCGACGAGTACGAGATGCAGCTGATCATCGGCCAGGTCACCGGTTTCGACGAAACCGATGGCAAGCTCTCCGAAGTGAAAGTCACCGGCGCCGACGGCGTCACCCGCCGCGTGCCGCTGGACATGCTGCTGGTGTTCTTCGGCCTGTCGCCGAAGCTGGGCCCGATCGCCGAATGGGGCCTGGACATCGAGCGCAAGCAGCTCAAGGTCATGGATACCGAGAAGTTCGAGACCAACGTGCCTGGCATCTTCGCCGTGGGCGACATCAACACCTACCCGGGCAAGAAGAAGCTGATCCTGTCGGGCTTCCACGAAGCCGCGCTGGCCGCCTTCGGCGCCGCGCCCTACATCTTCCCGGACAAGAAGATCCACATGCAGTACACGACGACCTCGCCGAAACTGCACAAGATCCTCGGCGTCGAGACCCCGGTCTTCGACTAAGTTTTACCTTCTGGTAAAAAATGCCGCCCGGCGCAAGCCCGGCGGCATTTTTCATTGCCGCTCGAGTCTGCGTTCAGTGTGTGGCAAACAACGGAAGGACCTTGTCGGACAAGGCCTACCTGCTTATGTGGGCGGCTTCACGGAGTAGTTTTACGCAAATATGCTACAACTGAACTATGCACAAGGGATGTGAAAACGACTGTTTCCACAAGTAAATCACTATCCCCTATAATTGACTGAGAGCATGCGCAAACGATTGCGACGCCTAGTCCACCCGAAGGAAATATTTATGCTTTACCAACTGCACGAGATGCAACGCTCCTTCCTGACCCCGCTGATGCAGTGGGCAGATGCGTCCTCGAAACTGTTCTCGAACCCCGTCTCGCCGTTCGCGCACACCCCGTTCTCGCAGCGTATCGCTGCCGGCTACGAGCTGATGTACCGCCTTGGCAAGGATTACGAAAAGCCGGCATTCGGCATCAAGACCGTGCGCCTCGGTGTCAACGGCACCGACGCCGACGTCGGCATCATGGAACGCACCGTCGTCGAGAAGCCGTTCTGCAATCTCATCCATTTCAAGAAGGACCTGAGCGACAAGGACTTCGCCGCGCTGAAGCAGCCGAGCGTGCTGGTCGTGGCGCCCCTGTCGGGCCACCACGCCACCCTGCTGCGCGACACCGTACGCGCCCTGCTGGTCGAACACGACGTCTACATCACCGACTGGATCGACGCCCGCATGGTGCCGCTCTCGGAAGGGCCGTTCCACCTCGACGACTACATCTATTACGTACAGGACTTCATCCGCCATCTTGGCCCGGACGTGCACGTGATCTCGGTATGCCAGCCGACCGTGCCGGTGCTGGCCGCGATCTCGCTGATGGCCACCAATCAAGACCCGAAGCTGCCCAAGACCATGACCATGATGGGCGGTCCGATCGATCCGCGCAAGTCGCCCACCGCGGTGAACGACCTGGCGGTCGAAAAGCCCTTCTCGTGGTTCGAGAACACCGTGATCTATTCGGTGCCGGGCAACTACCCCGGTTTCGGGCGCAAGGTCTACCCGGGCTTCCTGCAGCACGCCGGCTTCATCGCGATGAACCCGGGCCGCCACGCCCAGAGCCACCGCGAGTTCTACCAGCACCTGGTACGCGGCGACGACGACTCGGCCGAGGCGCACCGCCAGTTCTACGACGAATACAACGCCGTGCTCGACATGCCGGCCGAGTACTACCTCGAGACCATCAAGACCGTGTTCCAGGAGCACCGCCTGCCGAAGGGCACCTGGGAAGTCGGCGGCCAACTGGTGCGCCCGCAGGACATCAAGACGGTGGCCCTGTTCACGGTCGAGGGCGAGCTGGACGACATCTCCGGCCTGGGCCAGACCCGCGCCGCGCACGACCTGTGCAGCGGCATCCCGAAGGACATGCACCAGGAGTTCGTGGCGCCCAAGTGCGGCCACTACGGCATCTTCTCGGGCCGCCGCTGGCGCGAGATCATCTGCCCGAAGATCACGGAGTTCATTCGGGCGCACGCCTGATGTGAACATGCCGGAGCTTGCTCCGGCATGTTTGTTTGAGGTGGCGGCTGATCTTTGAAACTTGGGTCCCGGCCTTCGCCGGGACGACGGTTCTAAAGCAAAAGGTAAAATAACGTAACCCATCGACCACCACCCTTCGCACGTCATCCCGGCGCAGGCCGGGATCCAATGCATTCGCATGGCACGGCGCATCCTTTCACCGACCTACCAGCACCTCCTGCACCACCCCGGTGGCGATCGCCACCAACGCATAGTCGTTCCCCGCCTGCACCCACTGGTGTCCCGGCGGCGGTTCGGTGAGGCGGTGCGCCCGCCAGTTCTCCACCACGAAATGATGCGTCCGGTAGCGCGGCGGCAGCTGCTCGCCGCGCTTGAGCTGGCCGCTGGCCTCCACGCTGCGCCAGGGCCCGGACTTGACGGCCTGCTTGGCTTGCGCGCGCGCTTCCTGTTCGCCGCGCTGGTGCGCCTGGGCCGCGGCGCCACCGGCCAGCACCGCGGCGACGAGCGCCGGTACGATGAGTTTGTTCATGTGAGCTCCTCTTCAGCGTCGAGGCTCCAGTACATCACGCGCGAACCCGGCAGTCTGTTCGCTCCAGCACGGAGAACCCCGTGCCGACTTCGCATCGCCCGCCGTTTTGGCGGATAATGTCGGCTTTGACCGCCCACCTTCGCGCCGTGACCAAGACCCTCGCCGACCTGATCGAAGACGCGTTGCCGCAGACGCAATGCACCAAGTGCGGCTATCCCGCGTGCCGTCCGTATGCGGAAGCGATCGCGCGCGGCGAAGCCGAGATCAACCAGTGCCCGCCCGGCGGCATCGAGGGCGTGCAGCGCTTGTCGAGCGTCACCGGCCGCCCGGTGATTCCGATCAATCCGGCCAACGGCGTCGAGCGCCCGCGCCCGGTCGCCTTCATCGACGAGTCGCTCTGCATCGGCTGCACCCTGTGCATCCAGGCCTGCCCGGTGGACGCCATCCTGGGCGCGGCCAAGCAGATGCATACCATCCTGCCGAGCCTGTGCACCGGCTGCGACCTGTGCGTGGCGCCCTGCCCGGTCGACTGCATCTCGATGGTCCCGGTGACGGGCGAGCTCACCGGCTGGGCCGCCTGGTCGCAGGAAGCCGCCGACGCCGCCCGCGCGCGCCACGACTTCCGCAGCGAACGCCTGCGCCGCGAGAAGGAAGAGAACGACGCGCGCCTGGCCGCCAAGGCCCTGGAAAAGATGCGCGCGGTGACGGCGGAGGTGAGCAACACGCCGGAAGAACTGGCGGAAAAGGAACGCAAGCGCGCCATCATCGCGGCGGCGATGGAACGCGCGCGCCAGAAGGCGGCCGCGAGTTCGCCCGACGGCGCACCGGACAACACCTAAGCAAAACCGATGAATCCCGCCAAACGTTTAGAAATATTCACGCGCTTTCGCGCCGCCAACCCGAAGCCGACCACCGAGCTGGAATTCAGCACGCCTTTCGAGCTCCTGATCGCGGTGCTGCTGTCGGCGCAGTCGACCGACGTCGGCGTGAACAAGGCCACGCGCCGCCTCTACCCGGTGGCCAACACCCCGCAAGCCATCCTCGACCTCGGCCTGGACGAACTCAAGTCATATATTTCGACCATCGGCCTGTACAACACCAAGGCGGCCAACGTCATGGCGACCTGCCGCATCCTGGTGGAGCAGCATGGCGGCGAGGTACCGCGCTCGCGCGAGGCGCTGGAAGCCCTGCCGGGCGTGGGCCGCAAGACCGCCAACGTGGTGCTCAACACCGCCTTCGGCGAGCCGACCATGGCGGTCGACACCCACATCTTCCGGGTGTCGAACCGGACGAAAATCGCACCGGGCAAGAACGTCGACATCGTCGAGCAGAAGCTGCTCAAGTTCGTGCCGAAAGACTTTCTCATTGATGCCCACCACTGGCTGATCCTGCACGGCCGCTACACCTGCGTGGCGCGCAAGCCCAGGTGCTGGAACTGCCTGATCAACGACCTGTGCGAGTTCAAGGACAAGACGCCGGCGCCCGCCGGGGTGATGGATCCGGCGGCCGACCTGGCCAGCCAGGCCGCCGAACTCGGCTAGCCGAGCCGCGTTTCCCCGGTCGCGAACGAGGCGCGCACGATGCGCCCGCCGACCACTTCATACACGCACAGCATCTCGACCGTGCCGCGGCCTTCCGGGAAGTTGCGGGTCACGATCTCGAGGTCGGTGACGAAGTTGCCGAGGACCGAGCGGTTCAAGAGGCGCGCATGCAGGTCGGGTTCGGCGAAGCGCTCCTGGTAGCGAGGGCGGATCTGTTCATGGCCCTGGGCCAGCAAGGCACCATGCAGCGCGAACTGCTGCGCATCCGGCGCATAGGTGGCCATCAGGGCGTCGAGGTCCTTGGCGTTGTAGGCGTCGAGCTGCGCCTGGACGACAGCGAGGGGGGAAGTCGGGTTCATGGGCTCTGTGGGTCAATGAAAATACGCGCCAGGCCTGGCGCGTTCGTCATCTTACTTTCATGCGCTCAGCCGTGCAGGAGAATGGCCCGGCAGCGGCTTGCGCGCCTTCCGCGCATCCTCGAGCTTGAAGACCGCGACCACCTCGTTCAGCGCTTGCGTCTGGTCGCGCAGCGACTGCGCCGCCGCCGCGGCTTCCTCCACCAGCGCGGCGTTCTGCTGGGTCACGGCGTCCATTTCGCCGACCGCCATGTTCACCTGCGCGATGCCGGCACCCTGCTCCGCGCTGGCCTGGCTGATCTCGCCGATGATGTCCATCACGCGGCGCACGCTGGTGACGATCTCGCCCATGGTGGCGCCGGCTTCGCTCACCAGGCGGTTGCCCGCGTCGACGCGCTGCACCGAATTGTTGATCAGTTCCTTGATCTCCTTTGCAGCCGTGGCCGAGCGCTGCGCCAGGTTGCGCACCTCTCCGGCGACCACCGCGAAGCCGCGACCCTGCTCGCCCGCCCTCGCCGCTTCCACCGCGGCGTTCAAGGCCAGAATGTTGGTCTGGAAGGCAATGCCGTCGATAACGCTGATGATGTCCACGATCTTGCGCGAGGAATCGCTGATCGACGCCATAGTGCTCACCACCTGCTCGACCATGTGGCCGCCCTTGGTCGCAACATCGCAAGCCGAGATGGCCAGCTGGTTCGCCTGGCGCGCGTTGTCCGCGTTCTGCTGCACGGTCGAGGTGATCTCTTCCATCGACGAAGCGGTTTCTTCGATCGCGCCCGCCTGCTGCTCGGTACGGTTCGACAGGTCGACGTTGCCCCGTGCGATCTCGCTTGAGGCCACGGCAATGGTCTCGGCGCCGCTGCGCACCTGCGCCACGATAGTCTGCAGGCTCCCGGTCATGTCCTTCAGGGCCTGCAGCAGCTGGCCCGTTTCGTCGCTGCTGCGCACCTCGATAGTCGTGCGCAAGTCGCCGGACGCGACGCTCTGCGCCGCCTCGACGGCTTCGCCCAGCGGGCGGGTGATCGAACGCGAAACGAAGACGCCGGCTGCGACCGCCGCAATCGCGCCCAGCAGCATCAAGGAATAGCTGAGCACGGTGGCGCGCTTGCCGACCGCTTCGGCCTCCACGACGGTTGCAACCGTTTGTTTGCTCATGGCCTCGTGCGCCTTGACCAGGAGCTCGGCCGGCGCACGGTCCATGCCCTTCACGGCCTGGTCGCCGGCAGCCGCATCGAAGCCGGCTGCGGTGAAGTCGGCAAAGCCGCGGCGATAGCCCTCACCCATCCTGGCATGGGCTTGGGCGAACTGGCCCAGCAGCTCGCGCACCTCACCAGCCGACAACACGGCCACCAAATCCTTTGCCTCCTTGGCGACCTCGGCCTCGCTCTTCTGGAACGCGTCCCAGTACTTGCTGCGCTGCTCGTCGTCCTTGCCGCGCAACAGGGTGTTCTTCCACTCCTGGGTCTGCAGGCGGAAGTGCGACAGCAGGCCTTCCATCCGCTGGGCCTGCGTTGATTGAACTACCGCAGCGTTATAGGTATCCATAGCCTGGTTCATCCGACCCATGCCGAAGAATCCGGCGCAGGCGACCACCAGGGTGACGGCGGCGAAGCCGAGAGGAAGTTTGCGGCTGAGTTTCATGAGTTGCTTTCGGTAGACGCCAAGAAAAGGCGCGCTTGATGCGCGCCGCATAACAGTCTACGTTTTTTGTATCCTACGAGCAAAACTTGTGCAAAATGATGATGAACTCAGCCGCAAAAATGTATCTTCACAGCAACGTACGCAAGGATAACGCGCAAGGGATCACAGCAGTACCAGGTTATCCCGGTGGACCAGCTCCGGCCCTTCGACATATCCCAGGATGCGCTCGATCTCGGCCGACGAATGGCGCATGATGCGCCGCACTTCGCTGCTGGTGTAGTTGGTCAGTCCGCGCGCCAGCGGCTTGCCCGCTTCGTCGATGCAGGTGATCACCTGGCCGCGCCCGAACTCGCCGCGCACCGCGACCACGCCGATCGGCAGCAGCGACTTGCCCTCGCGGGTCAGCTTCTGCACGGCGCCGGCGTCGATCACGACTTCCCCGGTGGTGTGCAGGTGGTCGATCATCCACTGGCGGCGCGCGGTCAGGCGGCCGGTCGGCGCGGTGAGCTGGGTGCCGATCATCTCGCCGCCCGCCAGGCGCAGCAGCACGTCTTCTTCACGGCCCCAGGCGATGATGGTGTGGGCGCCCGAGCGCGCCGCGCGCCTGGCGGCCAGCACCTTGGTCAGCATGCCGCCGCGCCCGATGCTCGAACCGGCCCCGCCGGCCATCGCTTCCAGTTGCGGATCGCCCGCCTGCGCTTCCCCGATCAGGCGCGCGCCCGGGTCCTTGCGCGGATCGGCCGAGAACAGCCCGCGCTGGTCGGTCAGGATCACCAGCGCGTCGGCCTCGATCAGGTTGGCCACCAGCGCGCCCAGGGTGTCGTTGTCGCCGAACTTGATTTCGTCGGTGACGACCGTATCGTTCTCGTTGATGATCGGGACCACGCCCAGGCGCAGCAGGGTGGTGAGGGTCGAGCGCGCGTTCAGGTAGCGTTCGCGGTCGGCCAGGTCGGCGTGGGTCAGCAGCACCTGGGCGGTCTGGACGCCGTGCGTGCGAAAGCTGGTTTCGTAGATCTGCGCCAGGCCCATCTGGCCCACGGCGGCGCAGGCCTGCAGTTCGTGGATGTCGGTCGGGCGGGCGGCAAAGCCGAGGCGCAGCATGCCTTCGGCGATCGCGCCCGAGGACACGAGCACGACTTCCTTGCCGAGGCCGCGCAGCGCGGCGATCTGGGCCGCCCAGCGGGCGATGGCGGCGTGGTCGAGGCCCCTGCCCTCGTCCGTGACGAGCGAGGAACCGACCTTGACGATGATGCGGGAGGCTTGCTGGAGCGCTGAGTGGTGAGCTGAGGTCATGGTGACAGGAATTTTCCTCGCGGCCGTAAGGCCAGCAGGGAAAGTCCTGCCAACAACTCGACCGCGCAGACTGCTAATAATACCCCCTTCGGCAGCCCGATCGCGAAAGCGGCGACGAGGCGCCCGGCCGGCTGGGCCAGGAGGAACAATGCGGTGAGGTCGACGAGGAGGGGCTGGTCGCCCTGTCTCGATGCCAGCAGCGCCAGCATCGCGGTAGCGAGGCGCATGCCCACGTAGATGGCGTAGAACTGGCTGTAGCCGTTCACGCCGACGAGAAAGATGCCCATCGCCGACGCGATGCGGTCGGGATCGAGCATGGCCGCCAGCGCCGCCAGCGAACTGGCGGTGGCGACGAGCTGCAGCAGTTGGCTGCGCAGCCAGCTGCGGGTGACGGACGACGCGGCCAACTTAGCGTCTCTTAATCCTCGAGAATCTTGAAGCGCGGATCGTCCGGGTCGATCGAATTGATGCCGCGCGCTTCCTCGGTCATGGTGGTTTCCTCGGCGCGTTGCTCGCTGGTGCGCTTCTCTTCCAGGTGCAGGTAGATCGCATTGACCAGGTCCTGGCAGCCTTCGCGGTTCAATGCCGAGATCTCGAACACAGGCCCTTTCCAGGCCATGCGCTTGACGAAGTCCTTGACGCGCTTCTTGCGCTCGGCTTCGTCGACCACGTCCAGCTTGTTCAGCACCAGCCAGCGCGGCTTGTTCAGCAGCTCTTCGTCGTACTTTTCCAGTTCCTTGACCAGGGCCTTGGCTTCCTTGACCGGATCGACTTTGTCGTCGAAGCCCGACAGGTCGACGATGTGCAGCAGCAGGCCGGTGCGCGCCAGGTGGCGCAGGAACTGGTGGCCCAGGCCCGCGCCTTCGGCGGCGCCTTCGATCAGTCCCGGGATGTCGGCGATCACGAAGCTCTTCTCGTGCGACACGCGCACCACGCCCAGGTTCGGGTGCAGGGTGGTGAACGGGTAGTCGGCGATCTTCGGCTTGGCGTTCGACACGGCGGTAATGAAGGTCGACTTGCCGGCGTTCGGCATGCCCAGGAGGCCCACGTCGGCCAGCACCTTCAGTTCCAGGCGCAGGGTGCGGCGCTCGCCGGCCTTGCCTTCGGTCTTCTGGCGCGGCGCGCGGTTGGTCGAGGTCTTGAAGTGGATGTTGCCCCAGCCGCCCTCGCCGCCCTTGGCCAGCAGTTCGGTCTGGCCGTGCTCGGTCAGGTCGGCGATGATCTCGCCGTTGACGTCGTCCACGATCAGGGTACCGACCGGCATGCGCAGGGTGACGTCCTCGGCGCCCTTGCCGTAGCAGTCCGAGCCGCGGCCCGGCTCGCCGTTGCGGGCGTGGTGGGTCTTGGAGTAACGGAAGTCCACCAGGGTGTTGATGTTACGGTCGGCCACCACGTAGATCGAGCCGCCCTTGCCGCCGTCGCCGCCGTCCGGGCCGCCGAATGGGCGGAACTTCTCGCGGCGGAACGAGGCGCACCCGTTGCCGCCGTCGCCGGCGATGACTTCAATTCTTGCTTCGTCGATAAACTTCATGATGATGACCGATAAAAACTAAAAAGGCCCTACCGTGGGCAGAGCCTTTCGATGGAAGGCTTGCGCCTTGCAAAGAAGCGCCGCGTCGAGCGGCGCGAGTAACTACTCAGTTGCTTGATTAAGCAGCGACTGCTTCGTTGGCAACGACGGTCACGAACTGCTTCGAGCCCACGCCTTGCTTGACGAACTTGACGGTACCGTCGACCAGCGCGAACAGGGTGTGATCCTTGCCGGTGCCGACGTTGGTGCCAGCGCGCACCGGAGTGCCGCGTTGACGGATGATGATGCCGCCGGCGTTGATCGCCTGGCCGCCGTAGACTTTCACGCCGAGGCGTTTGCTTTCTGAGTCACGGCCGTTGCGGGTAGTACCGCCACCTTTTTTGTGTGCCATTTATTTGCTCCTTGATGAATGAACCTGGTGGATCAGACGGGATTAGCCGTTGATCGACACCACCTGGATTTCGGTGAAGTTCTGGCGATGGCCCTGACGCTTCTGGTAGTGCTTACGACGGCGCATCTTGAAAATGCGGACCTTGTCGTGGCGACCGTGGGAAACAACTTTCACCAGGACCGAGGCACCTTCGACCAGCGGAGCACCAAACTTGATGCTGTCGCCCGCGCCGAGCGCGAGAACTTGATCGATGGTGAGTTCGGAACCAATGTCAGCAGGTATCTGTTCTACTTTGAGTTTTTCGCCAGCGACAACTTTATATTGCTTGCCACCGGTTTTTATGACCGCGTACATGATTGAAACCTCATCAAATGTTTAAAAGATTCCCACCGGCGTCGAGACGCTGGACTGTTCGGAAGCCGGGGAACAGGGGATTATACATAACTCGCTGCAGCGCGTCAAAAGGCCTTGACGATTCGGAAGAGATCGTGTTGTGGACGTAGCACATTGCCAACGCGCCCCTGACCGGCCTTCGATCGTCCGTGCGAGCGATAAGCCATCCGTGGGACGCCCTCCCCTTGCATGACGTATAATCTCGGCACTTAACCAAATACTCACCGTTTATTGCAGGTTCGCCTTGTCAGCTGCTACCCAACACGCCCAGAACACCATCGCCCAATCGATCGCCACCGACATGGAGGCCGTGAACGCGGTGATCCGACAGCGACTGCAATCGGAAGTGAGTCTGGTGAACCAGATCGCCGAGTACATCATCAGCGCGGGCGGCAAGCGAATCCGGCCGGTACTGGTACTGCTGCTGGCCAATGCCTACGGCTACAAAGGCACGGCCCACCACGAGCTGGCGGCGGTGGTCGAGTTCATCCACACCGCGACCCTGCTGCACGACGACGTGGTCGACGAATCCTCGATGCGCCGTGGGCGCCAGACGGCCAACGCCCTGTTCGGCAACGCCGCCTCGGTGCTGGTGGGCGACTACCTGTACTCGCGCTCCTTCGAGATGATGACCAGCCTCGACAACATGCGCGTGATGAGCATCCTGTCGCGCGCCACCACCGTGATCGCCGAAGGCGAAGTGCTGCAACTGCTGAACATGCACGATCCGGACGTGACGCATGAAAGCTACCTGAAGGTGATCCGCTCCAAGACCGCCAAGCTGTTCGAGGCGGCCGCCGAGCTGGGCGCCCTGGTGGGCGGCGCCGATGACGGGCAGATCGCCGAGGCCGGCGAATACGGCCGCTCGCTGGGCACGGCGTTCCAGCTGATCGACGACGTGCTGGACTACGCCGGCGACGCCGCCGAGATCGGCAAGAACCTGGGCGACGACCTGCGCGAAGGCAAGCCCACCCTGCCGCTGATCTGGCTGATGGAAAACGGTACGCCGGAACAGCGCCAGCTGGTGCGCAGCTGCATCGAGCATGGCGACGAAGAACAGTTCGAAGCGGTGCTGGCGGCGGTGACCTCGAGCGGCGCACTGGACTACACCCGCCAGCAGGCGGAACAGGCTGCGCGCCGCGCGGCCGAGGCCATCTCCGGCCTGCCGGAAAGCGTCTACAAGGCGAGCCTGCAGCAGCTCTGCAGTTTCGCTGTTGACAGGAACCATTGAGCCGAATATAGTAATGCCTTCCCGAGATTTCGGTAACGAAGTCTCAAACAGTCGGGGTGTAGCTTAGCCCGGTAGAGCGCTACGTTCGGGACGTAGAGGCCGGAGGTTCGAATCCTCTCACCCCGACCACCGAATTCGAAAAAGCCAGATCCAGCGCCAGCTGATCTGGCTTTTTTAACGTCGGTGGCAAGCGTACAGGCCACGCGACAGCCATCGACTTTCTCCTCTCTGCGCGACCCTCCCACGACGCCTACGTACTTTCCACAAAGGAACAATTTTGTCCCTGGAAGATAGAATGGATGGTTTTTTTCATTCCGAAACCGGAGGTAGATGTGTCGTGGTTCATGAATATCAGTATCGGCAAGCGCCTTGCCATCGGCTTTGCCCTGATCCTGGCAATGGCAACGACTAGCGCTGCCTTCAGTCTCTGGCGCCTCGGCACCGTGGCGGCGTCGACGGAGGCCATGTCCTTGCCCCTGAAGAAAGAGCGCATGATCACCGAGTGGAATAAGCAGGTGTTCGGGGCGATCCGCCGCACGACCGCCATCATCAGGAGCAGCGACGACAGCCTCAAAACCTTTTTCAAGGACGATGCGGCGACCACCAGCGGCAGGTCGACCGAACTCATCAATATGATCAAGCCCTTGCTGGATACACCTGAAGAAAAGGCGCTGTATCAAAAGATCGTCGACCAGCGCAAGGTGTACAAGGATGTGACGACTGCAGCGGAACAGGCCAGGGCCGAGGGCCAGCATGAAGCGGCCATGCAACTGATCAACGAGCGCTACCTGCCGGCCGCCAGGACTTACCAGGATCTGCTCGACCAGCTGGTCGCCATGCAGCACCGGAACATCGATGCCCACGGCGCGGCGATCCAGGCTAGCCAGGCGCAGACCAGGAGCTCGGTCGCCGTGTTCACCGCCGTCATCGTGGCTGCCGGTTTCGTCATGGCGTGGCTACTCACGCGCAGCATCGTCGCCCCGATCCGCGAGGCCGTCATCGTGGCCGAGACCGTCGCCAGCGGCGACCTGACCCACCAATTCGAAGCACGTACCAAGGACGAGACCGGCGCCCTGCTGCGCGCCTTGCGCCACATGAACGACAGCCTCACGCGCATCGTCGGCGAGGTACGCGGCGGCACCGCATCCATTCACGGCGCAGCCGGGGAGATCGCCGACGGCAACCTCGACCTGTCCTCGCGCACCGAACAGCAGGCCGCCTCGCTGGAAGAAACCGCGGCGTCGATGGCCCACTTCACCGACACAGTGCGTCAGAACGCCGACTATGCGCATCAGGCCAATCAGCTGTCGATCACGGCCTCGAACGTGGCTGCGCAGGGCGGCGAGGTGGTGGCGCAAGTGGTGCAGACCATGGGCTCGATCAACGCCTCGTCCAAGAAGATCGTCGACATCATCGGCGTCATCGACAGCATCGCCTTCCAGACCAATATACTGGCCCTGAATGCGGCGGTGGAAGCGGCGCGTGCCGGCGAACAGGGGCGTGGCTTCGCGGTCGTCGCCTCCGAAGTGCGCACCCTGGCCCAGCGTTCGGCTGCGGCCGCAAAGGAAATCAAGACCCTCATCGACGATTCGGTCAGCAAGGTCGATACCGGCTCCAGGCTGGTCGACCAGGCCGGGACCACGATGGAACAGGTGGTGAGTTCGATCCGGCGCGTCACCGACATCATGGCCGGGATCGCGGCTGCCAGTCAGGAACAGACGAGCGGCATCGAGCAGGTCAACAGCGCGATCAGCCAGATGGATGCGGTGACCCAGCAGAACGCCGCCCTGGTCGAGGAAGCGGCGGCCGCAGCCGCCTCGCTGCAGGACCAGGCCACCAAGCTCACCCAGGCCGTCGACCTGTTCAAGCTCGACCGGCAGGCGGCGCTGCCGGCGGCTGCGCGCCCCTTGCTGACGCGCTGACGACAGGTTCACCTCATCAGGGCTGCGGCGGCGCAGGCGCACGGGCGCCCAGGCCCAGCGCCAGCACGCCGCCGGCCAGCCACGCCAGTCCAATCGCAAGTTCACCCAGCAACAACATCCGGTGGCCCCCGACCAGCAAGGCGACCGTGCCGCCGACCACGCCGGCCCAGCGCATCGCCGTGATGGCAAGCAGGCGCGCGCCGCTGCGGCGGCTGGCGCCGGGCCAGAAGCCGATCGGCGCGACTTCGGCGGCGAAGGCGCGCAGCGTGGCCGGGTCGGTCGGCGGTCCCCAGATCATGCCGGCCGCCAGGCCCAGCAGGCTGGCGCCGGCAATAATGAGCAGTTCCGTTTCATACGGCAAGGACAACCAGGCCAGCGCCAGCACCGCGGCCAGCCCGGCCACCATGGCGCCCAGCTCACCGGCCGCATTCACCCGCCACCAGATCCAGCGCAGCGCGGTCGGTGCGCCGAGCGCGGCGCCGAGGGCGGCGACCCACTTCCAGGCCTGTTCGATGGTCTCGATCTGGAAGCTGACCGCCACCGCCCCGACCGCAAAGCCGAGCACCGCCAGGCGCGCCACGCCGATCTGGCGGCGCACCGGGGCATTCGGCGACAGGCGCAGGTAGACGTCGTTGACGATGTAGGAGGCGCCCCAGTTCATGTGGGTGTCGATGGTGCTCATGAAGGCCGCCAGCAGGCTGGCCACCATCAGGCCGAGCAGGCCGGGATGCAGCAGGACGCCCATCAGCACCGGATAGGCCTGTTCGCGGTCGCCGGCCACGACTGCGCCGGCGCCGCCCAGGGCCGTGCCTTCGCCCCCGATCGGAATCAGGACCAGGGCCGCCAGTCCGACCACCAGCCATGGCCACACGCGCACCACATACTGCAGCACCAGGAACAGCAGCGAAGCTTTACGCGCGTCGGCCGGCGAACGCGTCGCGTTCAGGCGCTGCATCAGGTAGCCGCCGCCGTCGGCCGGCACGTTGGCATACGATTGCACCAGGATGTACAGCCCGAACAGGACGAAGGCCATGGCGGTCGCTCCCGGCATGTCGGGGAACAGGTCGAGATACATGTGGTCGGCCCCGTACAGGCGGCTCAGGCCCTCGCTCAGGCCCTCGCGTCCGCCCACGGCGGACCAGGCCAGGCAGGCAAACCAGACGCTACCCACCAGGGCCAGCCCCAGTTGCACGAGGTCGGTGACGATCACGCCCCGGATGCCGCTGAGGCTGGAATACACCACCACCAGCCCCAGCAGCAAGATGATGGTCAGGCCGTCTGATGGCGTGCCCATCGGCGAATTGGCGGGCCAGACCAACGCCATGTTATGCATCAGGCCGGGGAACCAGGTATCCCAGTGGAAGAAAGGCGAGGCGATCTTGACCATGGCGCGCAGTACCCAGCCCAGGATGATGGCGTTGTACACGATGCCGTACAGGCCGGCACGCGCGGTGCGCAGCACCGAGGCCGACCGGCCGGAATAGCGCCGGGCGATCAGTTCGGCGTCGGTCATGACGCCGCTACGGCTCCAGCTTTCCGCGAACAGCACGACCACGGCGGCGTGCACGCCCATCCAGGCCAGCCAGATCCAGTTGCCGCTGACGCCCTTGGTGGCGATGATGCCGGCCACGGCCAGCGGCGTATCGGCGGCGAAGGTGGTGGCCGCGATCGAGGCGCCGGCCCACCACCAGGGCAGCGAGCGGTCTGCCAGAAAATAACTGCGCACCCCGCCGCTTGCCAGCTTGCTGGCCCACAGGCCGACAATCAGGGCAAAGCTGAGGTAGAGACTGATGACGACCCAGTCGATCGTATGTAGCGCCAGAGAATTTCCCATTAGCTGGTCCACGCGAAAATGAAATGATGCAAGGTCGATCTCCTCGAAATGCGCTGCTCGCGCTGCAGGGTGCTCCCTGTTGGCTGGATTGTGATTGGCCGGGCGATGCCGGCGATGGGCCGAAGCGGCCCACGATGAATGGACGCCACGGCGATGCTGTCGGCTGTGGCGATGCGGCGAGGTATTGACACTGCACGGCGCGTGGCGCGCAATGATGTGCAGTTGATAAAAAATATTGTAGCGGCAATTATGGCGATGGGGCAACCCATGCGGCAGCCGTACGGGTGTCTTGGCGGCGTGGTCATGCGCCTGATACCGCTATGATGGCGCCGCAGGCCCCTTTCCGCCCGCCGGCCTGCCATGCATGGAGCAGGCGCCAACCACTTCTGAAAGGACGTCCATGAGCGGACAAATCCAGGTGCAAACGACGGATGGCAGCTTCGCCTGCTACGTGGCCCGCCCTGCCACGCCGGGTCCCCACCCGGTCGTCATCGTGATCCAGGAAATCTTCGGTGTGAACGCCGGCATCCGCAGCATTGCCGACGCCTACGCGGCCAAGGGCTTCATCGCCGTTTGTCCCGACCTGTTCTGGCGTACCGAAGCTGGCGTGTTCCTCGACGAATCGGTCGAGGGCGACTGGGACAAGGCCTTCGTCCTGTACAAGGCCTATGACCGCGACAAGGGCGTGGACGACATCGCCCTCCTGGTCAAGGAAGCGCGCGGCCTGGAAGGCGCCAACGGCAAGGTCGGCGTGACTGGCTATTGCCTGGGTGGCCTGATGACCTACCTGAGCGCCGCCCGCACGGACGGCGACGCCTTCGCCGCCTACTACGGCGGCGGCACCGACCAGTACCTTGGCGAAGCCGACCGGATCCGCGCGCCCCTGCTCTACCACCTGGCCAGCGCCGACGAGTTCATCGACGCGGAGGCGCAGGCGAAGATCCGCTCGACCCTGGAGGGCAAGCAGAACGTCGAACTGCACGTCTATCCGGGCCGCAACCACGCCTTCGCCCGCCCCGGCGGGAATCACTACCACGAGGGCGACGCCCAGCTCGCCAACAGCCGCACCGAGGCTTTCTTCTCGCGTACCCTGCGCTAGGAGCGCTCGGCCAGGAGTTGCCGGATCTCGGGCAGGCAGGAGCCGCAGTTGCCCCCCGCCCGCAGGCAGGCGGTGACGGCGGCAGCGTCTACCAGGCGCCGCTCGCGGATAGCCGTGCGGATCGTGTTGCGGCCGACGCCGAAGCAGGCGCACACGGTCGGGCCGGGATCCGCGCTCTGCTGCGGCGCGCACCCGGCCAGCAGGGTGGCGCGCTCCCGCGCCGGCAAGACTTCCTGCGCGAACAGGCCACCCAGCCAGCTGCGCGCCGGCAGGTCGGGACGGCGCGACACGAACAGGCAGGCCTGCAGCCGGCCCTCCACCAGCAAGGCGCAGCGCAGCATGCCCCCGGCCCGGTCCTCGTACTCGATCCAGTCCGCCTCCTCCCCTGCCCCCAGCAGCACGCGCGCCCAGTTTGCGGAAACCGGCTCGCGGCCGCCCAGTTCGTAACGCACGAAGCCGGCGCCGCGCACCCGCGTCCAGTTGGCGACGCGTGCCAGGTCCAGCTCCTCGCGGCTGAGGATGAAGCCATGCCAGGCCACCCCGAAAGGCTCGATCCGTACCGGCGTATGCTTGAATTCCGGCTCGCCCGAGACCGGGTCGACGTCCGGATTGACCACGGCGCCCACGCGCGCATCCGAGGCCGTCTGTCCGTTCCAGTGGATCGGGATGAAGGCGGCGCCGCGCGCGATGCCGCCGCTGTGCGCCACCCGCGCCACCATCGCGCCCCAGCGGCTGGACACGCGCGCCAGTTCGCCCTCGCGCACGCCGCTCATCAAGGCATCGTGCGGATGCAGGTCCACGAAGGGTTCGGGTGCATGCCCGGCCAGGCGCGGCGACTTGCCGGTGCGGGTCATGGTGTGCCACTGGTCGCGCAGGCGGCCGGTGTTCAGGGCCAGCGGGAATTCGCCGTCCGGCGCGTTGGCCGGCCGGCGCGGCGGGGTCGCAATGAAACGCGCCCTGCCGTCCGGGTGGGCAAAGCGGCCGTCGCCGAACAGGCGCGCCCTGCCCGCGCCCCCGCGCAGGACCGGCCATTGGAGCGGCGCGAGCGCGTCATACGCGGCGCGGTCCATGCCTGCCAGGCCGTCGATGCGAAAGGTGCGCGGCAGCTCCCCTTCCCTGTTGCGCCAGCTAGAGAGCCGGGCATGCTCGTCGAAGATCTCGTGCACGCCGGCGTAATCGAAGCCGGCGAAACCCATGCGCCGGGCCACCTGGCAGATCGCCTGCCAGTCGCTTCTCGCCTCGCCCGGCGCGGGCAGGAAGGCGCGCTGGCGCGAGATGCAACGCTCGGAATTGGTGACCGTGCCGTCCTTTTCGCCCCACCCCAGCGCCGGCAGCAGCACGTGGCCCAGCCTGGCGGTATCGGTGTCCGCGCTCATGTCCGAGACCACCACCAGATCGCAGCCTTCCAGGGCGCGTTTGACCTGGTCGGCGTCCGGCAAGCTGACCACCGGATTGGTCGCCATGATCCACACGGCCTTCACCTTGCCGTCTTCGATGGCGCGGAACAGGTCGACCGCCTTCAGGCCGGGCTTGTCGGCAATCCTCGGTGCGTCCCAGAAGCGGCGCACGGCCTCGCGGTGGGCCGGCTGGTCGAGCTCCAGGTGGCTGGCCAGCATGTTGGCCAGGCCGCCCACTTCGCGCCCGCCCATCGCGTTCGGCTGGCCGGTCAGCGAGAACGGCCCCATGCCGGGTTTGCCGATCCGGCCGGTGAGCAGGTGGCAGTTGATGATGCTGTTGACCTTGTCCGTGCCGCTGGAGGACTGGTTGACGCCCTGCGAGAAGGCGGTGACGACCTTGTCGGTTGCGGCAAACAGCTCGTAGAACTCGGCCAGTTGGCGAGGATCGACGCCGCAGGTGCGCGCCACGAAGTCGATGTCGGCGCAGCGGCCCGCTTCTTCGAGGGCGGCATCGAGGCCGCTGGTGTGGTCCGCCACGAAAGCGTGGTCTGCCCTGCCGGCACGCGCCAGGTGGCTGAGCAGGCCATTGAACAGCCAGACGTCGGTGCCCGCCTTGAGCGGCAGGTGCAGGTCGGCCAGCTCGCAGGTGGCGGTGCGGCGCGGATCGATCGCGACGACGCGCAAGCCGGGCCGCGCTTCCTTCGCCTTGACGATGCGCTGGAACAGCGTCGGGTGGCACCAGGCCGCGTTGGAGCCGACCAGCACGATCAGGCCGGCCAGTTCGAAGTCCTCGTAGCAGCCCGGCACCAGGTCTTCGCCGAAGGCGCGCTTGTGCCCCGCCACGCTGGACGACATGCACAGGCGCGAATTGGTGTCGATGTTGGCGCTGCCCACGAAGCCCTTCATGAACTTGTTGGCGACGTAGTAGTCCTCGGTCAGCAGCTGGCCGGAGACGTACATCGCCACCGCGTCGGGGCCGTGCTCGGCGATGATGGCGGCGAGTGCGGAAGCGATCTTGTCGAGCGCTTCCTCCCAGCCCGCCGTACGCAGCTTGCCGTCCTCGCGGATGCTTGGGGCCAGCAGGCGTCCGTCCAGGCCGAGCGTCTCGCCCAGCGCGGAGCCCTTGACGCACAGGCGGCCGCGGTTTGCGATGTGCTCGGGGTCGCCCTCGATCAGGGCGCCGTCCGCCATCGGAGTCGCCTTGATGCCGCAGCCGACGCCGCAGTAGGGACAGGTGGTGCGGACTGCTGCCGCGATCGGGATCATCGGGACACCCATCAGGCAGCCTCGCACAGGCCGGGACCGAACAGCAGCCGGTCGCGGATGCTTGAAACATCGGCGCCGCGCTGGATCAGGTCGAAGTACCAGGGGCCGTCCGCCACGTCGCCGTACAGCACCGCGCCGGTCACGCGGCTGCCCGCCAGCACCAGGCGCTTGTACACGCCGGCATGGCGGTCGCGCAGCACCAGGTCTTCGCTGCCTGCCAATCCGACGATGTCGCCGGCCGAGTACAGGTCGATGCCGGTCACCTTCAGCATGGTGGCGGTGGCTTGCTGCACGTAGCGGCGGTGGCCGAGCCCGGCCAGGTGGGCGGCGCAGACGCGCGCCTGGTCCCAGATCGGCGCCACCAGGCCGAAGGTGGCCTTGCGGTGCTGGACGCACTCGCCCACCGCATACACGCGCGGGTCGTAGGTCTGCAGGGTGTCGTCGACCACGATGGCGCGCTCGACGTGCAGGCCTGCCTCCACCGCCAGCGCCACGTTGGGGCGCACGCCGGCGGCCATCACCACCAGGTCGGCCGGCACTTCCAGGCCGTCGGCGAAGCGCACCGCCTCCACATTTTCCTCGCCCAGGATGGCCCGGGTCTGCGCGCCGAGCAGGATGCGCAGGCCGCGCCGCTCCAGCGCGCTTTTCAAGAGCAGGGCCGCGGCCGGGTCGAGCTGCTGGTTCATCAGGCTGCTCGTCAGGTGCACGACCGTGACCGACATGCCCTGGCGCAGCAGCCCGTTGGCCGCTTCCAGGCCGAGCAAGCCGCCGCCGATCACCACCGCACTGCCGCCGCGCTTGGCCGCTGCCAGCATCAGGTCGACGTCGTCCAGGTCGCGAAAACCCACCACGCCTTTCAACCGCGTCCCCGGCACCGGCACGATGAAGGGGCTGGAGCCGGTGGCCAGCAGCAGCCGGTCGTAGGCTACTTCCAGGCCCGAGCGGGCGCGCACGATGCGGCGCGCACGGTCGATCGCCACCACCGGGTCGCCCGCATGCAGCACGATGCCGTTCCCGGCATACCATTCGCGGGTATGGAGCACGATGTCCTCGGCCTTCTTCTCGCCCGCCAGCACCGGCGAGAGCATGATGCGGTTGTAGTTCACGCGCGGCTCGGCGCCGAACACGGTGATGTCGTACATGCCCGCGTCGAGCTTGAGCAACTCTTCGACGGTGCGCATGCCGGCCATGCCGTTGCCGACCACGACCAGCCTTTGCTTCACGGTGCGATCCATACCTTGCCTCCTTCCAGGCGGGCCGGGTAGCTGGCGACCGAGTGTTCGGGCGCTTCCAGGCACTCGCCGCTATGCAGGTCGAAATGCTGCTTGTAGATGGGCGAGGCGACCACGATGCGTTCGCCGATGCTGCCGACCAGGCCGCGCGACAGCACGGCGGCTTGGGCGTTCGGGTCATAGTTGTCGATGGCAAAGACGCGCGGTTCGGTGCTGCCGACGCGGAACACGGCCACCTGGCGGCCGCCCAGCAGTGCGCAGACGCCGGTATCCGGCACGATCTCATCGATGGCGCAAACGGCGGTCCAGTTTTGTAATTGCGGGGCTCGGTGCATGCTTCTCTCCTGGATGATGGTCAGGCCGCGCCGGCGGCGATCGGGATGACGCGGCCGCGCCGTTCCTCGGGATTGGCCGGGCGGATCTGGCCGCGCTCCGGCACGAATACGACATTGCCGTCGCCGGCTTCGCTGTTGACGAAATGACGGAAGCGGCGCCGCACCTCCGGATTGCTGACGGCTTCCTTCCATTCGCAGGCATAGGTGTCGACCACGAGCTGCATCTGCGATTCCAGTTCGGCGCCGATGCCCAGCTTGTCGTCGACCACCACCGCCTTCAGGTAGTCCAGGCCGCCCTCGAGGTTCTCGCGCCACACGCTGGTGCGCTGCAGGCGGCCGGCGGTACGGACGTAGAACATCAGGAAGCGGTCGACCAGCCTGACGACGGTGGCGTCGTCGATGCCCGATGCGATCAGTTCCGCATGGCGCGGCTTCATGCCGCCGTTGCCGCAGACGTAGAGGTTCCAGCCCTTCTCGGTGGCGATCAGGCCGACGTCCTTGCCCTGGGCCTCGGCGCACTCGCGGGTGCAGCCGGACACGCCGAACTTGATCTTGTGCGGCGCGCGCAAGCCCTTGTAACGGTTCTCGAGCGCGATGGCGAAGGCCAGGCTGTCGCCGACGCCGTAGCGGCACCAGGTCGAGCCGACGCAGGATTTCACGGTGCGCAGCGACTTGCCGTAGGCGTGGCCGGATTCGAAGCCGGCCGCGATCAGCTCTTCCCAGATGCTGGGCAACTGCTCCACGCGCGCGCCGAACAGGTCGACGCGCTGGCCGCCAGTGATCTTGGTGTACAGGCCGTACTTCTTGGCCACCTGCCCCACCGCGATCAGTCCGTCGGCCGTCACCTCGCCGCCCGGCATGCGCGGCACCACCGAATAGGTACCGTCCTTCTGGATGTTGCCGAGGAAGTAGTCGTTCGAATCCTGCAGGCTGGCGTGTTCCGGCTTGAGCACGAAGTCGTTCCAGCTGGACGCCAGAATGTTGGCGACCACGGGCTTGCAGATGTCGCAGCCCAGGCCCTTGCCGTGACGCGCGATCAAGTCGCCGAAGCTGCGGATGCCTTCCACCCGCACGATGTGATAGAGCTCCTGGCGCGAGCAAGCGAAGTGTTCGCACAGGTGGTCCTTCACCTCCACGCCCAGCCGCGACAGCTCGGCATTCATCACCTGGGTCATCAGGGGTACGCAGCCGCCGCAGGCGGTGCCGGCTTTCGTACAGTTCTTCAGCGCGCCGACGGTTGCCGCGCCCCCGGCCACCGCCTCGCACAGCGCGCCCTTGGAGACGTCGTTGCAGGAACAGATCTGGGCGCCGGCGGGCAGCGCGTCCACGCCGAGGGCCGGGCGCGCCGCGCCTTCCAGCGCCGGCAGGATCAGCACTTCGGGCGCTTCCGGCAGCGCGATCCTGTTCAGCATCATCTGCAGCAGCTCGCCGTAAGGCGTGGCGTCGCCCACCAGCACGGCGCCCAGCAGGAACTTGCCGCACTCGGAGGTGACGATCTTGCGGTAGACCTGCTTGCGCTCGTCCAGGAACTGGTAGCTGCGGCTGCCGGCCGTGGCGCCATGGGCGTCGCCGATGCTGGCAACGTCCACGCCCATCAGTTTCAGCTTGGTGCTCATGTCGGCGCCCGTGAAACCGGACTTCAGGCCCAATATCTGCCTGGCCGCCGTGCGCGCCATGTCGTAGCCGGGCGCCACCAGGCCGAACAGCTGGCCGCGCCAACAAGCGCATTCGCCGATCGCGTAGATGTGGGGGTCGGACGTCAGGCAGCGTTCGTCGATGACGATGCCGCCGCGCTGGCCGAGCGCCAGGCCGCTCGAGCGCGCCAGTTCGTCGCGCGGGCGGATGCCGGCCGAGAACACGATCATGTCGGCATCCAGGTGGCTGCCGTCCGCGAACTGCATGCGGTGCCTGCCTTCCTCGCCGTCGACGATGGCGAGGGTGTTCTTCTGCGTGTGCACCTGCACGCCCAGCTCCTCGATCCTGTTGCGCAGCACGCGCGCACCGGGATCGTCGACCTGCGCCGCCATCAGCCGCGGCGCGAACTCGACCACGTGGGTCCGCAGGCCGAGGTCGCGCAGCGCCTTGGCGCATTCCAGGCCGAGCAGGCCGCCACCCACCACCACACCGGTGCGCGACCGGGCCCCGCACTCGCTCATCGCTTCCAGGTCCTCGATGCTGCGGTAGACGAAGCAGTCCTTGCGGCTTGCTCCCGGTACCGGCGGCACGAAGGGCGTGGAGCCGGTGGCCAGCACCAGCTTGTCATAGCTGACGGGCTCCCCGTCCGCCAGCACGACCTGGCGCGCTTCGCGGTCGATGCCGGCCACGCGGGTGCCGAGCCTCAGCGTCAGCTGTTCGTTGTCGAAGAAGCCCGGCGCTACCAGCGAGAGCTCTTGCGCGGTTTTCCCCGCAAAGAATTCGGACAGGTGGACCCGGTCGTAGGCGGGCCGCGGTTCCTCGCCCAGGATGGTCACGCGCAACTCCGGATCGCTGCTGCTTGCCAGGGTTTCGACGAATTTATGGCCCACCATGCCGTGGCCGACGACGATGATATGCATTGCGCTGCTCCTTATGCTGCGGACACCGCCGGCGCGGCCGGCGCGGCCTCGCTGGGGGTCATGGTGAAACGGACGGCGATGGCGCACAGGCTCGACGCCAGCACCAGCACGCTCAGGATGGTCAAGGTCTGGGCGATGTCGCCGGTGCCTTTCATGAGGAAACCGGCGGCCACGGCGCCGACGTTGCCGCCGGCGCCGACGATGCCGGCCACGCCGCCCAATGCCTTGGGCGCGACGAAGGGCACCAGCGCATAGGTCGCGCCGCAGGCCATGTGGGTGAACAGGCCGAAGCACAGCATGGCGATCACGGCGTAGACGACGCCGTCGGCCTGGGCGAACCACAGCAGGCCCAGGCCCTCGCCGATCATCAGCACGAACAGCACGGTGACGCGGCGGTTCAGGTTTCCGCTTCTGGCACTGCGGTCCGACAGCCAGCCGCCCAGCGCACGGGCGAACAGCGCCAGCAGGCCGAAGCTGCCGGCCGCCAGCCCGGCCGCGCCCAGCGACAGGCCGAAGTGCTCGACGTAGTACACGGCGGCGATGTTGTGGATGAAGATCTCGATGCCGAAGCAGGCGCCGTAGGTGACGAACAGCAGCCAGGCGCGGTAGTTGCGGCAGGCACTGGCGAAGCTCGCCCAGCCGCCCTTGCCGCCCGGGAGCGCTTCGCCACGCGCGCGCAACTCGTCGTAGTTGCCGGCCGGGCAGTCCTGGGTGTAGCGCCAGTAGAAGAAGGCCATCACGATCATCATCAGGCCCGGCACCACCAGCGCCAGGCGCCAGCCCAGGGCCTGCGAGACGCCGAGCATGGTGACGGCGGTGAGCAGCAGCGGCATCAGGGCCTGGGCCGCGCCGCCGCCGCTGTTGCCCCACCCGGCCGCCGCTGCATTGGCGGTGCCGACCACCTTGGGACCGAACATCACCGAGGTGTGGTACTGGGTGATGACGAAGCTGGCGCCGACCGCGCCGATCCCGAGACGGAACAGCAGGAAGCTTTCGTAGCTCTGCGCCATGGCCACGCCCAGCACCGGGATGGAACCCAGCAGCAGCAGGCCGGTATAGGCCTTGCGCGGACCGTAGCGGTCGCACAGGGGGCCGATCAGCAGCCGTACGAAGATCGTGATGGCGACCGCCGCGATGTTGATGTTGGCGATCTGCTCCATCGACAAACCGAGTTCGCCCTTGATCACCGGCATGAGCGGCGCGCAGGCGAACCAGGCGAAGAAGCAGATGAAGAAGGCCACCCAGGTCAGGTGGAAGGCGCGCATCGGCGCCGTGTCGAACGAGAAGAGATTGATGCGGTTCGCCTTGTTGTCCAATGTATGGGCCATGTTTCTTCCTTTGAAAAACAAAACGGCGTCCGCGCTCCTGCCGTGCTGGCAGCGAATCGCGGACGCCGTTGTCCGGTTGCCGGCCCCTCGTTAGGCCGGCGAAGAAGTGAAGAGGATCGCCATTGATCCCGTACCGCTCTAACAGCAAGACCCGTGCCATCCCTTCGGCAAGGGGAGGCGCCTGGAATCGACGCCGTCGTGCGCTACATTGCGGTGCAACATGCCCGTAAATGATGCAGGCATGCGCACCGGTTCAAGCTGCGCACACGAACCCGGCGGCGTAGCCCGCCGGATCGCTGCCATCCCAGATGCGTCCGTCGAGCAGGGTCGAACTGCGCATGGAGGCATCGGGCAGGTCGACGCCGGCCATGGCCGCGGCGTCGCGGTAGAGATCGATGCGGCTGACCTCGCGCGCGATCGCGGCATAGGCGGGATCGGCGCGCAGCAAGCCCCAGCGGCGCTGCTGGGTGAGGAACCACATGCCGTCCGAGAGCCAGGGAAAGCTGGCCGCGCCGCCGGCGAAGAAATGCAGGCCGTTGTGGCCGCGCCAGCCGTCCGCGGCCTGCGCCTGGCCCGGCCGTCCGGCCAGGCAGTGCTGCAGCAGGTCCCTGCCCGCATTCACATAGCCCGGGCTGGCCAGCACCTCGGCCGCCGCCTCGCGGTTGGCGCCGGAGGCGTCCAGCCAGCGCGCCGCCGCCAGCAATGCGGCGACCATGGCGCGGCAGGTGTTCGGATTGGCCGCGGCGAAATCGGCGCTCGTGCCCAGCACCTTGCCCGGATGGTCGGGCCAGATCTCCTCGCTCGACACTGCCGGCAGCCCGGCGCCTTCGCGCAGCGCGCGCTGGCCCCAGGGCTCGCCGGCGCAGAAGCCGTCCAGGTGGCCGGCCGCCAGGCTCGCCGCCATCTGCCCGGGCGGCACGGTGACCAGCTTGCAGTGCTCGAAGGGATCGATGCCCGCCGCCGCCAGCCAGTAATACAGGAACATCGCATGGTTCCCGGTCGGGAAGGTATGCCCGAAGCTGGGGCGCAGTGCGCCGCCATGCACCAGACGCGCCAGCGCCGCGGCGTCGGGGGCCTTGGCAGCCAGGGCGCGCGACAGGGTGATGCCCTGGCCGTTGCGGTTCAGGTTCATCAGGACCGCCACTTGTGAAGCCCGCGTGCCGATGCCCATCTGCAGGCCAAGCAGGAGCCCATACAGGACGTGGGCCGCGTCGATGCCGCCGCCGACCAGGCGGTCGCGCATGCCGGTCCACGAGAGCTCGCGGCGCAGTTCGAACTTGATCCCGTACGCTTCGTCGAATCCGAGCACGGATGCCATCACCACCGGCGCGCAGTCCGCCAGCGGCATGTAGCCGATGCGGACCCGTGTCCTTTCCGGTTTATCCGAGCCGGCGATCCATGCGCCGCCGCTCTCCTGCCTTGTGCCTGTCATGCTGTTCCTGTCCTGTGCACCGCCGGCATCAGCCGAGCAGGTCTTCCACGTCGATGAGCCGCTGCGCGATCTCCGCCAGCTTCAGGTTCTTGTTCATGGCCATGCTGCGCAGGCGCTGGTAGGCCTGCTCCTCGGTGAGCCGGTAGCGCGTCATCAAGAGGCCCTTGGCGCGGTCGACGAGCTTGCGCTCGGCCAGCTTCTGGCGCGTGCCTTCCAGCTCGTCCAACAGCTTCTGCTCGCGCCGGAAGCGCGCCAGCGCCACGTCGAGCACCGGTTTCACGCGCTCGGACTGCAGGCCGGCCACGATGTAGGCCGACACGCCCGCTTCCAGGGCGGCGTCCATGCTGGCCGGCGCGTCGTCCTCGGTGAACAGCACGATGGGGCGGCGCGCGTCGCGCGTGGCGATCACGATGTGCTCGAGGACGTCGCGCGCATCCGACGCGCTGTCGACGATGATCATGTCCGGCTGCAGCTGGCCGATGCGCTCGGGCAGGAACACGTCGGCGGGGAGCGAGGCGACCAGGTCGTAGCCCGATTCGAGCAGCCCGATGCGCAGCGCGGCGCTGCGGCGCGCCTGCCCGGCCAGCGCCGCATCGGCTTCCGCGCCGGGTGTGGCAACAGGATTGACGACGACGATCCGCAGATGGGGTACTGCACAGCCATTGGATTTCATGCCGGCGTGTCATGCAAGAAGCGGTCCAGCCCAGCAATATTCACAGTGGCAACAAAGAGACATTCGCGGCGTAAATATCAGAGAACGTCTGATGTCACCAATTATTCACCCGATGTATCGATGGAATCACCAATCTAAAGTTTATTTATGGAGCCTTCCTCTCTATACTGCACCGCAACATCGCTATCTTTACAGGGGAAACACCATGGCCGCAACCCGCCGCTTCTTCGCCAGCGCGCTCGCCGCAGTGCGCAGCTTCTCGATCGAACTCTATGCCGCGCATGGCGGCTGGGCGCCTGCCGTCCGGGGCTGAACATGAGCATGTTCGATACCGTCCTGAGCGCCTGTGCCATCGTGGCGCTGGTGGTCCGCCTGGCCCTGTTCCTGCGCCCGGCAAAACGTCCGGGCAAGGCGGCCTGAACGCTGCGACGCAACAGCCGTATTGACGGATGAGCGCCGGTTGTACGTATGTACGTACGCCGGCGCTTTCTTTTTTAGCAGGACCGTTCTCCGCACCCCCCATATCGTGAAATGCTGAGCTAGAATGCAAGTCGCATTTTCTGGCAAGAAAGCCAACCTCCTTTCTACTACAGCACACACGACACGATGCGTACACCAGCACTCACGATCTTCGCAGCGCTCCTGGCGCTGCCGGCGGCGGCCTCCACGCCCATCACCCTCGACCAGGCCATGGCCCACCCCGACTGGATCGGCACGCCGGTGGAAGCCGCCTGGTGGAGCTGGGACAGCAAACAGGTTTTCTACAAGCAGAAGCGCACCGGTTCGCCGATCCGCGACACCTGGCAAATCACCCAGGGCGGCAAGCCGAAGCTGGTGAGCGATGCCGAAGCAAGCAAGATCGACGGCGCCGAGGTGATCTACAACCCGGCCCAGACCCGTGCCCTGATGCTGCGTAACGGCGACCTGTTCGAGCGCGACCTGAAGAGCGGCGCGCTGGTGCAGATCACGCGCGGCGCCACCAAGCTCGACGCGCTGCAGTACTCGCACGACGAACGCACCGTCTACTACCGCATCGGCACCGACTGGTACGGCTGGGATCGCGCCACCCGCGTGGTCGGCCCGGTCGCGCTGCCGCGCGCCGCCAAGGACCCGGCGGTGAACGAGGAAGACGCGCTGCGCGACCAGCAGCTGCGCCTGATGGCCCACCTCAAGCGCCAGAAGGACGAGCGCGACGCGCTGCGCGAGCGCATGAACGAACAGCGCCGCATCGACCCGACCCTGCCCCCGGCCCCGGTCTACCTGGGCGACAAGGTCGCGATCGAGGGCAGCGTGCTCTCGCCGGACGGCCGCTGGCTGCTGGTCGTCACCGCGCCGAAAGGCGGCGACAAGGGCCGCGTCGGCAAGATGCCGCGCTACGTGACCGAATCGGGCTACGAGGAATTCGACGACCAGCGCACCCGCGTCGGCCGCAACATGCCGGCGCCCCATGCACTGAAGCTGGTCGACCTGCGCACCAACAAGGTGCAGGACCTGTCCTTCGACGTGCTGCCGGGCGTGAACGTCGACCCGCTGGCCGAGCTGCGCGCCGCCGCCAAGAAGGAGCCGCTCAAGGGCAACCGCGCGGTGCGCGTCATCGACCGCGCCGACGCGATCGAATGGTCGGCCAACGGCGCCAACGTCGCCGTGATGCTGCGCGCGGTGGACAACAAGGACCGCTGGATCGCCACCGTCGACCTGCAGGCCGCCAAGCTCAAGCCGCTGCACCGCCTGACCGACCAGGCCTGGATCAACTACGACAACAACGAGTTCGGCTGGCTGCCGGACAACCGCACCCTGTGGTACCTGTCCGAGGAAAGCGGCTACTCGCACCTGTACACCCAGCCGGCCGAAGGCGGTCCTGCCCGCGCCCTCACCTCCGGCAAGTGGGAAGCCTCGGACGTGCGCTGGTCGCACGACGGCAAGATGGCCTACGTGATGTGCAACCGCGAAACGCCGGGCGACTACGAAGTGTGCGCCGTCGATGCCAGGAACGGCACGGTCCGCGAAGTGACGAGCCTCGACGGCGTCGAGCGCTTCACCCTGTCGCCGGACGAAAAGAAACTGCTGGTGCACTGGTCGAGCAGCTACACCCCGATCCAGCTGGCCACCGTGCCGGTGAGCGGCGGCGCGGCGACCAAGCTGACCGACACCCGCACTGCCGAGTTCAAGGCGCGCCAGTGGGTCGAGCCGCAATACGTGGCGGTGCCGTCGAGCGCCGGCGGCGATCCGGTTTGGGCCAAGCTGTACCGTCCGGCCCAGCTGGAGCCGGGCAAGAAGTACCCGGTCGTGATGTTCGTGCACGGCGCCGGCTACCTGCAGAACGTCAGCAAGCGCTACCCGAACTACTTCCGCGAGCAGATGTTCCACAACCTGCTGGTCCAGAAGGGCTACGTCGTGCTCGACATGGACTTCCGCGCCTCCAAGGGTTACGGCAGCAAGTGGCGCACCGCCATCTACCGCCAGATGGGCCATCCGGAGCTGGTGGACTACATCGACGGCGTGAACTACATGGTGGCGCAGCACCAGGGCGACGCCAAGAACGTCGGCCTGTACGGCGGCAGCTACGGCGGCTTCATGACCTTCATGGCCCTGATGCGCGCCCCGGAAGTCTTCAAGTCGGGCGCCGCCCTGCGTCCGGTGACCGACTGGGTGACCTACAACCACGAGTACACCGCCAACATCCTGAACACGCCGGACATCGACCCGCAGGCCTACAAGATCTCCTCGCCGATCGAGTACGCCGACAAGCTGCAGGGCCACCTCCTGATCGCCCACGGCATGGTCGACGACAACGTGTTCTACCAGGACTCGGTGCGCATGGCCCAGCGCCTGATCGAACTGAAGAAGGACAACTGGGAACTGGCCAGCTACCCGCTGGAGCGCCACGCCTACGTGCAGCCGGAAGCCTGGTACGACCAGTACCGCCGCATCTACCAGCTGTTCGAGCGTACGCTCAAGCAGTAATAACGAAGGCGCCTCTGGGCGCCTTTTTTTGTAGGGTGGGCGGGTCTCCCGCCCAC
>NZ_JBKBOV010000015.1:0-97456 GCF_046293535.1 Massilia sp.
GATAAGGCTCTCCAGCGGCGAGGAAGGGGTATCACGGGGCAGCGCCGACCAGCTGCAGTGAGAGTAAACGACACAGCTTAAACTCGCTGAAAAACTGTCTTGACCGATGGGTCCACTTTACCAAGACGGAATTTGGAGGACACAGTTTCGCAGCAGATCCTTTCAAACCATCGGCAGTTATGCGCTCTTCCGTTGACTCAATGATGTAGTAATTAACCTCTCCAGTTTTGACCCACGGTATATCACCGTTCCAAAACGTGGCGTTGCTTCGGCTCGGTGTTCCACCTGTCGTAACTTTGAATACGTCTCCAATTGGCTTTTGGGGCCAACCATTCAGATCGGCATCGAGCAAGTCCTGCATTGCAGCTTTCTGAAGTCTATCGACTTCCTGTTCGGCGGTCCTTAATTCTTCTTCAAGCGAGGCAATTGATCCTATGAGTTCAACGAGTCGCTTCTGCTCATCCATCGGCGGCAGCGCGAATTCCTGAACAGCCATCGTTTTCCAATTGATTGTGGGTGATAGCGAACCTACCGAGATTTCAACAGCTCTATTCATGAACAGATCGCTTTGCATGAAGAACGGCAGGAAATCGTCGAGCACAACGTTAGGCTTGGAGCGCAGAACCATCGCATGGGCTGAACAAATGCCATCGAACTCAGCCACGCCGAGCTTACGCTGATAGGCGCGACGGCGTCCGAAAATGATGTCGCCCTTCTTGAACATTAGCTTGGTGGCCTCCACGTCGTCCGGCGTGCCCCAGCGACGAATCTTGAGCGAGTCAGCATCAAGATGCTCCAGGCCAACGTAGTGCTTCATACCGGACTCGGACGGATTGTCGATCCGGGCATTAACGTTGGCCGCCATCTGATCGAAGCGCCAGATCTTCCAGCCCGGCTTCAAATTCTTGTTATCAGACACGCTCGATGTCCTCCGTAATCAGTCCATTCAGCATTTCCACAAGTGCGTCCGTCTGCTGCAAGAAAGACGCGACGTTTACCGAACGACACCTGCGGTGGCCGGGTTTCAAGGCCTTTTCAATCATGGTTGTTCTTCTGTATCCGCCGGGGCCACATACGCTTGGTGTGGGTGCTTGGCGCTTTCCGGGTAGCGGAAGCGCAGTTGTCCGTCGCGCACCATGGGAGTAAGGTGCTTGTTGCGCAGGTAGTCTCGGTCCTTGCCCAGCAAGGTTGCAAGCTGCTCCACGGTCAGCGGGGCCCAGGCGCACAGGTGCACGATAACGTGACGCAGCGCCCCTGCGCTGGCCCGGTCCTTCAAGGTTGCAAGCAAGGTTGCAAGTTCGGGTGGTAAGGTTGCAAGCTCTGGGTTGCAAGCTTCCTCTTCGGTCCGAGGGAGGGCAATCACCTCGGGCACAGTCGTCAAAATGCCCGGAGAAGGCGCCGTCTCCATGTCCAGCGGCAACTGTGCGGAGGCCACGGCGAGCGCGGTTTCCGGTTGAGCCAGCACGTAATAGGTCCGGCTACCCGAGCCTTCCTTGTCCAGTAGGCTGCGGTCGCGCAGGCGGCGCAGCACCTGGCTGGCGGCCAGCGTGTCCAGGCCGCAGAAGTCGCGGCAGGCGCTGTTGTCCACGGCCCCGGTCTCTCGAGCGTAGATCAGCACCTTGGCTTCGTCCCCGTTCACTGTCCCGCCGGCAAAGGCACGCAGCCAGGCGTGGTCATCTTCTGTCAGCAGGTTATGCAAGAAGAGCGTGAGTTTGAATTCGTTGGCCGGCCGGTCCGAATGGAATTCGGGGGCCGTGAGCCCCGCCTCGGCAGCTAGGCGGCGCATTGCGCGGATGCCCGTGCCTTTGGCTTCGGCCAAGTGCAGATCATGCAGCACCGCAGCAATGACGGGGTTGCGCAAGCGTGAGCCCGGGGACCCCAGTTGTTCAGTGGCCTTGAGCGAGTAACCCACGTTGCGCACCTCAATGCGGTTGCTGAACCGAATGATCTGCGTGGGGCTATGCACGGTGTAACTGCGGTGCATGGCCGCATTGGCCAAGGCCTCACGGATGACCTTGCGCGGCAGGATAGGCTCCTGCACGCTGTGCAACTGGCCTTCGGGTAAACGGAAGCCCTTGGGCAGCTCGTCGATGATGCTGGCCTCGGCTTGCGGCAGGGCCAGCAACAGCGGCTTGCGGATATCGATGGACTGGAAGCGATTCTCTGGATCCTCTACCCACTCGTTGCCTGGCACGCGGATGTAGTCGATGCGAACCATCGGCAAGAGCCGCCTCAGAGCTAAGGGTTTGCCGAACAAGACGATGCCGCCCAGCGTGGGTTGCAAGGCGCCGTCGACGCGGCGCACGGCCCCCAGGGCTTCGAGCATGTCCTCGTCGCCATAGGCGAGTTCTTCCGCTTGCGGGTTGATGCGAGCCCGGTCACGGCGGTAGGCAGCGATGGCGGCAGGATCAAAGTCATCCAGCCGGGCATCGGGCAGCAAGCTGGCATCGGGGCCATGGCTGGGCTGACTTTCGCCACGCAGCACCCAGAGGTCCTCGTCCACGCAATGTTGGTCGGTACTACCGATGCGGCGGTAGGCTCCCCGGGGCAAGCCAGTGGCCTTCAGATAAACCGGCTTGTGGGTGACGTCGGCCTCCGCCACGTAAACCACAAGCACGGTATGGCCGTCCACGGTTTCCAGCTGCATCTCAGGTCGCAGCGTGACGCTAAGCATGCTGGCGCACTGCGAGGCTAGATCACGCTGCACCTTGTCTGGATCGGGTAGCCCCGCGGCGCAATAGACGGTATCACCTTTGTCGTTGATGGACCAGTCCACACCGAGCAGCAGATAGCCCCCATCCAGCCCCGGCTCGTTAGCAAAGGCAATGACGGTCTGCATGACCGATTTGCCCGGCTCACTCGCCCGCTTAGCCTCGATGCGGGTGGACTCGTCCACCGCGTTGAGCTCTTCCAGCAAATCCGCTGCACTACGCATGGGAGGCCTCTGGCTCGATCAGACCGTCCAGAGTTTCGGCCAGCGTATCCATCTGCTGCCAAAACGCGCGGCCGTCGGACTGCCACTCGCCCCAGGCGGAGCGCAGTGTGACGACCTGACCATCTGCATGCGTGTCAGGTGCTGTGGCCATACGCTTCACATACAGCGGGATGGAAAGGTTGCCCGTGTTCGCGGCAATCTCAGCCAGCGTGACCACCTTCGCAAAACCGGGCTCGTCAGCAAATACCTTATAGGCCGACAGGATGTGCTGCTGGTGCTCGGGCTTGAGGAAGCTCTGCGCACGTTCTCGGGTCACTTCGTTCACTGCGTCGATGAAGATCACCTTGCCTTTGCGCGTGGCGGCCTTCTTGCGGTTACAGATCACGATGCACGACTCCATCGGGGAGTTGTAGAACAGGTTGGGACCCAAACCGATGACGGCTTCCACCCAGTCCTGTTCGACCATCTTTGCGCGCATCGCCTGTTCTTCATTGCGGAACAACACGCCATGTGGCCAGAGCACCGCACAGCGTCCTTTGGCGGTGAGGCTGGTCAGGATGTGCTGCTGGAACGCATAATCTGCGCGGCCCTGCGGCGGCGTGCCCAGAGAATTGCGGCCCCACTTGTCACTACTCCAGGCCTCGCGGTTCCACTGCTTGATTGAGTACGGCGGATTGGCCAGGATCACATCAAACTGGCGCAGGTGGTCGCCTTCGATGTGCTTAGGTTCAGCCAGGGTGTCACCGCGAATGATCTCGAAGTCCTCCACACCGTGGAGAAACAGGTTCATGCGGGCGATGGACGAGGTGATGAGGTTCCGCTCCTGCCCGTAAAGTTTGAGAGTGCGATATTCGCCGCCGGAGCGCTTCACTTCGTCTAGCGCCGAAATCAGCATGCCGCCAGTGCCGCACGTGGGGTCGTAGATCGACTCGGCTGCCTGCGGCGCCAGGAGTTGCGTCATCAGGTGGACAACGGTCCGGTTAGTGTAGAACTCGGCGGCCGTGTGGCCGGAGTCGTCCGCGAATTTTTTGATCAAATATTCATAGGCGTTGCCCAGCTCGTCTTCAGGGACATTGGCCACCGATAGAGTTTGGGTCGAGAAGTGCTCGATCAGATTCTTCAGCGTTTCGTCGGGCAGACGCTCGCGGTTGGTCCAAGGGGCATCGCCGAAAATGCCATCGAGCAGATCCGGGTTTGCCGTCTCGATGGCACGCATGGCTTTTTGAATGGCTGCGCCCACGTTCTTCGGTGTCTGCCGCACATCGTTCCAATGGGCGCCAGCGGGGATCTGGAAGCGGTGGTTCTCAGCGAACTGCGCATAGGACAGGTCGCCATTGGAATTGGCCAGCGCCGCTTGGTACTCCTCGTCCCACACATCTGACACACGCTTGTAGAACAGCAGCGGGAAGATGAACTGCTTGTAGTCGCCCGCGTCGATCAGGCCGCGCAGCCGCACGGCCGCACCCCACAGGTAACTTTCCAGCTCTTGTTGGCTGATGCGACTCATAACTTTTCCTCCGCCAGCCACGCATCAACGGAAACAAAGAGGTTCTGCTCCCGAACCCTGATTACATGGTTCCACGTGCTGCCAACGAGCGCGAAAACTATCAATGCACTTCCTCCGTCAATGAAATCTTCGTCAAGCACATAATGAGCCTTCAAGTTACACGAGCTAAAAAACCCAACGGACGAGTTGAACGCTATATCCTGAAGTTCTTTACGCTTTGGCTCGCTTAGACATTTTTCAACGGATAGCCAACGCGCATTGCCCAACGCCACCTGCCTAACAAATCCGCCCTCGTCATTCGAGCTACAAAGCTGTGCAAGAAATGTAGTCAATCGCTCTATGCAATCGGGTGATGCTTCTGCATGACTGTTAATCATTCAGCCATCCCCCTTCGGTCATAACCTGCGCAAGCTTCTCTTCGGCCTCGCGGCAGCGGATGAGCGCGTCCTTGAAAGCGGCAATCGCATCGGGCAACGGCGGTATATTTTCTTGCAGTGGCGGCAGGACGTAGCGCGAAATGTTCAACGTCCAGTCCTCGGCCTGGATCTCATCAAGGCTGACCACGCGAACCGCATCCTGCACATCGGCAAAGCCGCAATACCAGCTCAGGATTTCCGCAGCGTGCTCTGGCTCCAGATAGTTTTGCGCACGCCCTCGGCGGAACAGCCGTGACGCATCCACAATCAGCACCTTCTTCTTGTGCTCGGCCGACTTGCGCTTGCGCAGCACCAGGATGCACGCGGCAAGCCCTGTCCCGTAGAACAGATTCGGTGCTAGACCGATGACGGCCTCGACCAGATCCATTTCCAGCAGTTTCTGGCGGATACTCCCTTCTACCCCTTTGCGGAACAGGGCGCCCTGGGGCAGTACCACAGCCATTCGGCCAGTAACATCGGCCATCGACTTGACCATGTGCTGCACCCATGCGAAGTCGCCACTGGATGACGGAGGTAGGCCAGCAAAGTTACGTCCGAAGGGATCGTTCAACCACAGATCCTCGCCCCACTTTTCTAGGGAGAATGGCGGATTGGCGATCACGCAGTCAAAGGTTGCCAGCCGGTCGCCCTCAAAGAACGCTGGGTTGCGCAGCGTGTCACCGCGCACTACCTGGAAGTCTTCTATGCCGTGAAGGAACAAGTTCATCCGGGCGATGGATGACGTGGTGAGGTTCTTTTCCTGACCGTACAGCTTTCCCCACAAGCGTTTCACATCACCGTGCATCTCTTTGACGTGCTGCACGGCAGCCAACAGCATGCCGCCTGTTCCGCAAGCCGGATCATAGATGGTCTCGGCTTCCTTGGGATCGAGCATGTCGATCATCAACCGCACGACGCTGCGTGGGGTATAGAACTCGCCTGCCTTCTTATTGGTAGCGTCAGCGAATTTCTTGATTAGGTACTCGTAGGCATCCCCAAGCAGGTCTGAATTGACGTTCTTGTTGCCAAACGGCAGCTTTGAAAAGTGCTCGATCAGGTCCTTAAGCAAGGCATCCGACAGCCGTTCCTTGTTCGACCACTGAGCATCGCCGAACACGCCATACAGGGTATCTGGGTTCGTTTTCTCAATCTCCCGCATGGCCCGCTGCAGTGCAGCGCCAACATTGCTAGCCTTGCTGCGAACATCGTTCCAGTGACAGTCCTCGGGGATCTGGAAGCGGTGTGACTCCGGAAACCAAGCAAGTTGCTCGTCGCCTGTCTCATCGACGATCTCCTGATACTCCTCGTCCCAGACATCGCAAATGCGCTTGAAAAACAGCAGCGGGAAGATGTAGGTCTTGAAGTCAGCAGCATCTACCGGGCCACGCAGGATGTTGGCGGACTCCCATAGATGGCCTTCGAGCTGGCCCAATGTGATTTCGTGATCATTCATTTAACAAACTCGTTTACAACTTTTTCGACGTCTAGCACTTTCGTACTTGCCCACCGTAGTGTTCGGTTATCTTCAATCATTTATTGTTGGTGGCTGAAATTTCATTTCAGCATCATATCTCAGCCTGCGCAGCCGTAGTGAAAATGACGTCTGCTGCAAAGTTCCAAGGTCACAGCAAGCGCAGAAAAGCCGACTTGCAGCACAAAATTGCCATCCTACAATCGGACCACTATCAACTTCAAAACGAGTCCTATGCCCAACGATTTGACTGATATGGACGACGGCGCTTTTGACAACTGGTTGCACAACATAGGCAACGACGCCTCAGAACACGGCCTGAGTGACGAGCGTTTAATGTCGCTTGTAGGTATAACGCTTCGAGAAACCACACCTCAAGCTCGAGCACAGGCCTTGGTTGACTTGGCAAATTTATGCTATGCGATGGCCGACAAGACGCTGGGGGCACGAGCGCCCGCCGATAAATTCCTGAAGATAGTGGTAACTGTCGGCCAACGCCAATAACCCGCTGCCACTAACGGGCAAACGGAGTAACACCCGCAGCCGAGCCTTAGGAAGGCAGGATGTACAGTTGAGAGAATTTACTTACATAGCCGTTACACGGCCCAGCGTGTTACACCGGAAGGGAATCAGGGGCCACAGCGATGGCTACATAAGCCCTTGATTTTACGATGATATTTTGGTAGGCCTCCCCGGAGTCGAACCGGGCACCAACGGATTATGAGTCCGCTGCTCTAACCAGGCATGAGCTAGAGGCCCAGAAATCGGGACAGTGACAAGCTGGAAAAACGCTCGCCACCCGCTTCAGCGGCGCGGTACCGTGAAGTAGAGTGGCGAGAGGATATTGCGTTTAGTACAGGTCCGTCAAGCTCAGACTACAACAATCAGCTGCTGCCCTCGAGGAAGCTCTTCAGCTTGTCCGAGCGCGACGGGTGGCGCAGCTTGCGCAGCGCCTTCGCTTCGATCTGGCGGATGCGCTCGCGGGTCACGTCGAACTGCTTGCCGACCTCTTCCAGCGTGTGGTCGGTCGACATCTCGATGCCGAAACGCATGCGCAGCACCTTGGCTTCGCGCGGGGTCAGCGAATCGAGCACGTCCTTCACCACGCCGCGCATCGAGGCGTGCAGCGCGGCGTCCGAGGGCGCCAGCGTGTTGTTGTCCTCGATGAAGTCGCCCAGGTGCGAATCGTCGTCATCGCCGATCGGCGTCTCCATCGAAATCGGCTCCTTCGCGATCTTCATGATCTTGCGAATCTTATCTTCCGGCATTTCCATCTTGATGGCGAGGGTCGCCGGATCCGGTTCGGCGCCGGTTTCCTGCAGAATCTGGCGCGAGATCCGGTTCATCTTGTTGATGGTCTCGATCATGTGCACCGGAATACGGATGGTGCGCGCCTGGTCCGCGATCGAACGGGTGATGGCCTGGCGGATCCACCACGTCGCATAGGTCGAGAATTTATAACCGCGGCGGTATTCGAACTTGTCCACCGCCTTCATCAGGCCGATGTTGCCTTCCTGGATCAGGTCGAGGAACTGCAGGCCGCGGTTGGTGTATTTCTTGGCGATCGAGATCACCAGGCGCAGGTTGGCCTCGGTCATCTCGCGCTTGGCCTTGCGCGCCTTCATTTCGCCGGCGGCCATCTGGCGGTTGATGTTGCGCAGGTCCGGCAGCGGCAGCACGACACGGGCTTGCAGGTCGATCAGGCGTTGCTGCAGTTCCTTGATGGTCGGGATGTTACGGCCCAGGATGGCGCTGTAGGCGTGGCCGGCGTTCACTTCGCCGTCCACCCAGTCCAGGTTCGTTTCGTTGCCCGGGAAGACCTTGATGAAGTGGGCGCGCGGCATGCCACAGCGGTTCACGGCCACGTCGAGGATCTGCTTCTCGATGTGGCGCACCTCGTCCACCTGGCCGCGCAGGGTGTCGCACAGCTTCTCGACCACCTTGGCCGTGAAGCGGATGCCCAGCAGCTCGTTGGAGATCGCCTCCTGCGCCTTGACGTAGGCCTTGCTGTTGTAGCCGTCCTTCTCGAAGGCCTTGCGCATCTTATCGAACTGCTCGGCGATGTTGCCGAACTTCTCGAGGGCGGCGGCCTTCAGGGCCTCCAGTTGCTCGGCCGAGTAGCCGGCCGCGCCCGAGGCGCTGCTGGTCTCTTCTTCCTCTTCCTCGGCTTCTTCCTCTTCGTCGGCGTCCTCGTCCTCGTCGTCGGTCGAGGTCGGGGCCACCGCGGTCGGCGAGGTTTGTTCGTCTTCTTCCGGATCGACCATGCCGTCGACGATCTCGTCGATCTTGATCTCGTCCTTGTCGATCTTGTTGGCGGCGTCGATGATCTCGGCGATGGTCACCGGGCAGGCCGAGATGGCCTGGATCATGTCCTTCAGGCCGTCCTCGATGCGCTTGGCGATCTCGATCTCGCCTTCGCGGGTCAGCAGTTCGACCGAGCCCATCTCGCGCATGTACATGCGCACCGGGTCGGTGGTGCGGCCGAAGTCGGAGTCGACGGTCGACAGCGCCGCCTCGGCGGCCGCCTCGGCTTCGTCGTCGCTGGTGACGTTCGGGACGTTGTCGGACAGCAGCAGGGTTTCCGCGTCAGGGGCATGCTCGTAGACGGCGATGCCCATGTCGTTGAAGGTGCCGATGATGCCTTCGATCGCTTCCGGATCGACGATGTTGTCCGGCAGGTGGTCGTTGATCTCGGAATACGTCAGGAAGCCGCGCTCCTTGCCCGACTTGATCAGGGCCTTGAGCTTGTTGCGGCGGATCTCGAGCTCTTCTTCGCTCGCTTCGGTATCCGAGGAGAACGCGTCCTTCAGCAGCGCCTTCTCCTTGGCCTTGCGGTCCTTGGCCTTGGCCTTGTCCGCGGCCTTCAGCTCGGCGCGCTCGACCGCGTTCAGGGCGGCGATCTCGTCGTTCTCGGGCGTGAATTCCTTGGGCTTGCGGCCACGGCGTCCCGGCACCTTGACGGTTGGCAGGACGTAACCGGACGTGTCGATGGCGGCCAGTGCGGCCGCATCGGTCGTCGCATTGACCGGTGCCGGGCTCGCCGTACGAACCTCGGCCTGGTCTTGGCCTTTGTCCACCTTGGCGGACGCTCGCGTGGTCTTTGCAGCCACTTTGGTTTCGGGTTTCTTGGTTGGCACAGGCGCTTTCGAAGTCACAACGACTAACTTTACGATGGTTAAAGATAAAGTTTTTTGTTACCTTACATCACCCTGCAGGCAACGAACCGTTGCCCCGCTAACTGAAACTCCACGCCCCGATTGAAACGAAAAATGGTTTCAACAGTTGCAATAGTTAGCGTTTTATTATAGCACGCACCCCTATTTTTCCAAGTTGCACAAATGACCACACTCGAGTTTGCCGGCGGCCATTAACGGGGTGTCATCGCCGCAGCATCTTCGCGAGCCAGAAGCTCCTGCTGGGCAACGATTTCACGATAGCGAGTACTCACCTGATCTGGGGACAGCCCAGAAGAAAACAACTGGTTAAGTTCTTGTTTTAACGAGTCCATCTTGATCTGGCGCACAGCACTAAGCAGCCAGATACGGTCTGCCTCAACGTCCGATTCCGGTTCGGCGGCAATTTCCGAGATCAAACTGTCGTATTCTGCCGTCACTTCTTTTAAGCCTTGTGACAAGGCGGCGAAGGTGCCGTACTCGCCCAGGCCCTGGGCCAGGTGAACCAGGTGGCGCAGCGCGTCGGCGGCTTCCAGGCCGAAATAATCGAAGGAGGCCAGGGCTTCTTCGTTCAGCAGCAGCGCCAGGTGCGGGTGCGACACGAGGATGCGCAGCATCTGCAGCTCGAGCCCCACCGGTTTCGGACGGCCCTGGCGCGGCGGCGCGCGGCGCACCACCGATACGGGCTTAGACAGTTCGAACAGCGATTCGATCTCGGCCGACGAGGATTCGGTCAGGTTCGCCAGCCCGCGCACGATCTGCAGGCGCAGGGCGGTCGGCGCCATCGCCTGCAGCATCGGCTTGGCCTCGTGCTGGGCGTGCGCCCTGCCCTCCGGCGTGTCCAGGTCGTGTTCGAGCGTCACTTCGCGCAGCAGGAATTGCGACAGCGGCATCGCATCAATGATTTCCTGTTCAAACGCCTCGGCGCCGTGCTCGCGCACGAAGCTGTCCGGATCGTGCTCTTGCGGCAGGAACAGGAACTTGATGGTTTTGTCGTCCGTCACCTGCGGCAGGCAGGCTTCCAGGGCGCGGCGGGCAGCGCGGCGGCCGGCCTTGTCGCCGTCGAAGCTGAAGATCACGGTGTCGGTCTGGCGCAGCAGCTTTTGCACGTGGGTGCTGGTGCAGGCGGTGCCCAGCGTCGCCACGGCCTGCGGGAAGCCCAGTTGGGCCAGGGCGACCACGTCCATGTAGCCTTCGGTCACCAGCACGTAGCCGGCGTCGCGGATGCTTTGACGCGCCTCGAACAGGCCGTACAGTTCCAGGCCTTTCTGGAACAGCGGGGTTTCGGGCGAGTTCAGGTATTTCGGTTCGCCGCCGTCGAGCACGCGGCCGCCGAAGCCGATCACCTGCCCCTTGGTATTACGGATCGGGAACATGATCCGCTCGCGGAAGCGGTCGTAGCGTTTCTTGTTGTTGCCGTCCTCGTCGACCTTGTCGATCACCAGGCCGGATTCGACCAGGGCCAGGGCGTCGTAGTCGGGGAAGACCGAGCGCAGGTTGTCCCAGCCGCCGGGCGCATAGCCCATGGCGAAGCGGGCCGCCACCTCGCCGGTCAGGCCGCGGTTCTTCAGGTAGGCGATGGCGTTCGGCGCTTCGCGCAGCTGGGCGCGGTAGTAGGCGCAGGCCTGGGTCAGCGCTTCGGTCATGGCCAGCGACTGGGCCTGCTGGGCGGCGCGCTGCTGCGGCGGGATCTTGTCGTCCTGGTCCGGCACCACCATGCCCACGTTCTGGGCCAGGTCCTTGACCGCATCGACGAAGCCCATGCCGGAGTATTCGATCAGGAAGCCGATCGCGGTGCCGTGGGCGCCGCAGCCGAAGCAGTGGTAGAACTGCTTGGTCGGGCTGACGGTGAAGCTGGGGGACTTTTCGTTGTGGAACGGGCACAGGCCCATGTAGTTGGCGCCGCCCTTTTTCAGCTGGACGTAGCGGCCGACGATGTCGACGATGTCGACACGATTGAGCAAATCGGTAATGAAGGATTGCGGAATCACTAGGAGGTACTCAGTGTTTGTCTCAACTCAGACTATACCGCAGCGGTGACTGCAAATTGATTTATGACAAGGCATCCGTTTGGATGGGGTCGGCTGTGCAGAACACGTCGCGGCCATTCTCAAGCTGATCGACCGCGTGGGGTGATCTGGTCCGGTGGACCAGATCACGAGTCGCCCACCCTACGAAAAGCGGTATACCGTAGGGTGGGCAGGTTCCCTGCCCACGCGGTCAAGCACAACATGCTCAGCCGCCGGACAGCGCCTTCTTCACCAGCCCCGACACCACGGTCATGTCCGCACGCCCCGCCAGCTTCGGCTTGAGCACACCCATCACCTTGCCCATGTCCTGCGGACCGGCGGCGCCAGTCGAGGCCACGGCCGCCGCCACTTCGGCGGCGATTTCCTCGTCCGACAGCCCGGCCGGCATGTAGGTCGACAGGATCGCCAGTTCGGCTTTCTCGATGTCGGCCAGGTCGGCGCGGCCACCGGCTTCGAACTGGGTGATCGAATCCTTGCGCTGCTTGATCATCTTCTCGACGATGGCCAGGGTCTGGGTATCGTCCAGCTCGATCTGCTCGTCGACTTCCCTGCGCTTGATCTCGGCAAGGATCAGGCGGATGGTGGCCAGGCGGGTGCTTTCCTTGGCGCGCATCGCGGCTTTCATGTCCTCGGTGATTTGTGCTTTCAGGCTCATGCTGTCTCCGTCTGGTAGAGCTAAGTGAATGGATATAAACGACAAAACCCGCCGCGGCATAACCGGAGCGGGCTTGCGGACGCTCAGCGACTCGCCGGGACTAAAGTCGCCGGGGCAAGCCGTCAATGCAGTCTGATTAGTACAGCTTCTTCGGCAGCTGTTGGCTGCGGATGCGCTTGTAGTGACGCTTCACTGCGGCGGCCAGCTTGCGCTTGCGCTCTGCAGTTGGCTTTTCGTAGAACTCGCGAGCACGCAGTTCAGTCAGCAGACCGGTTTTTTCGATAGTGCGCTTGAAGCGACGCATAGCGACTTCGAACGGCTCGTTTTCTTTAAGGCGGATAGTGGTCATGTAAAAATCAAACCGTTGGATTTAGGGAAGAACGAAATTCTAGCACCGATTGACGTGCATTGGAAGGGTTTATCAATTTGTTCCGCAATTGCCACAGCTTACACACTGCTGCCCGCCACGTAGCCCGAAGCCCATGCCCACTGGAAGTTGTAGCCGCCCAGCCAGCCGGTCACGTCGACCGTCTCGCCGATGAAATACAGGCCCGGCACCTTGTTCGCCATCATGGTCTGCTGCGACAACTCGCGCGTGTCCACGCCGCCCAGCGTCACCTCGGCCTTCTTGTAGCCCTCCGAGCCGGTCGGCACGATGGCCCAGCGGTTGATGGCGTCGCCCAGCTTGCGCAGCTTGGCGTCGGCCATGTCGGCCAGGCGCGCGTCCGGGGCGAAGCCGTTGGCCAGCAGCAGGCCGTCGGCCAGGCGCGCCGGCAACCATTGCGCCAGCACGTTGCCGAGCTGCTTCCGGACCGTGGTTTTCATCGCGATCAGCTCCTCGGCCACGTCCATCTCGGGCAGCAGGTCGAGCACGATCGGGGTGCCCGGCTGCCAGTAGCTCGAGATCTGCAGGATCGCCGGCCCCGACAGGCCGCGGTGGGTGAACAGCAGGTCTTCGCGGAAGTGGCCGCGCTGCGCCTTGCCCTTGCCCTTGCCGCCGCCCCCGGTGCTCACCTCCACTTCCAGCGCGATGCCGGCCAGCGGGGCGAAGGCTTCCCAGCTGGGGCCGTCGAAGGTCAGCGGCACCAGGCCAGGGCGCGGCTCGACGATCTGCAGGTCGAACTGCTTCGCGATACGGTAGCCCAGGTCGGTGGCGCCGATCTTCGGGATCGACAAGCCGCCGGTGGCGATCACCAGGCTGTCGCATGTGATGTCGCCGGTATCAAGCGTGATGTGGAAGCCGGCTCCGCCCCCGCCGACCGCTTCGATGCTGCCGATCTTGCAGGGCATGCGCCAGCTGACCTCGCCCGCCGCGCACTCGGCGCGCAGCATCTCGATGATCCGTTCGGACGCGTCGTCGCAAAACAGCTGGCCCTTGTGCTTCTCGTGCCAGGCGATGCGGTGTTTCTTCACCAGGCCGAGGAAGTCCAGCGGCGTGTAGCGCGACAGCGCGCTGCGGCAGAAATGCGGATTCTGCGACAGGAAGTTGGCCGGGCCGGCGCCGACGTTGGTGAAATTGCAGCGCCCGCCCCCGGAGATGCGGATCTTCTCGGCCAGGCGGGTGGCATGGTCGAGCAGCACCACGCGCCTGCCGCGCTGGCCCGCCACCGCCGCGCACATCATGCCGGCGGCGCCCGCGCCGATTACTGCTACATCATAGTGTTTTGCCATGCCCCGTTACCGTGTCCCGCGAATCGCCAAACCGGCCATTGTATACGCTTCGGGGGCATGGCGGAAAGCTAGCCCCCGTCGGCCGTTCGCACGTCCAGGTCGCGCCCGTTCAGCACCGTGCCGTCCCGGGCGATGGTGATGATGTGCATGCCCGTATCCGTCAAGCCCAGCCGCTTGAGCTGCTCCGGCGACACCCGCAGGAAATACTCGCCCGGGAAAATCCCGCCGATGACGAAATAGCCGTCGGCGGCGCTGGTCATGCTTGCCACCACCTTGCGCGACGCATCCACCAGTTCCAGCTTCAGGTCGCCGATCGCGCGCCGCTTGCCGTCGGCGTACAGGTAGGTGGTGCCGTCCACCTCGCCCGTCAGGTTCACCGCGAATTCGATCTGGCTCACCTTGCCGGGACGCGGCACGATGCGCACGCCCGGCACCCGCGGCTGCCATTGCGGGTCGTCCAGCGTGTCGGGATCGAGGCCGATGTCGGTGTTCTGGTGGGTGGGCAGGCGCGGCAGGTAGGCAATGCCGCTGGCGTCGGTGCGGACCGCGTAGTTGGCGCCGTTGACGATGAAGCCGGCCCCGCCGATCGCCTCGTCGCTGCCGTCCATGATGCCGTTCAGGTCCTTGTCGAGGAACACGCGGATCGAGGCGGCGCCCATGCCCGCCATCGGCTGGGCGTCGGTCATCACCCGGGCGCTGCGCGGCTCCAGTCCCATCGCCATGAAGAACTGCATCCCCAGCCCGTAGTCGTGGCGGTTGGAATAGAAGCCGTTGATGCCGAGCCCGTAGCTGCCCAGGCTCTTGTTCAGGCCCGCGCTGGCGCGCAGTTCGCGCTCCTGGAAGGTGCGCACCAGGCCCAGGTTCAACATGTAGCCGTCGTTCAGGTTGACGTCGGCCGCCAGGGCCGCGCTGCCCAGCGCGGTTTCCGGCAAGATGCTGTACTGCAGTTGGGCGCTCAGGCCGATGCCGGCCACCCGGCGGCTGGCCTGGAACAGGCCGTCGGCCAGTTCGATGCCGCCGAAGGATTGCCAGCGCAGCCCCTTGGTCAGGGCCACCCCGTTGCGGTAGACCGAGGCCCGCCCCTGCACCTCGACGTTGCGCATGCCGGAGGCCAGGCGGTCGTGCCGCAGCTGCAGCGCCACCGGGTAGAAGGCGCTGCCGGCGCCGATGACGCCTTCGGCGCGCAATTCGTCGCGCACCCGCACCGGGTCGGCCGATGCGGTGAAGAACTCGCTCTGGAAGCGGCTCAAGCGCGCATGGCTGGCCGACAGCGCGACGCCGCCCACCCGCGTCTTCAGGCCCACCTGCGCCAGCGCGCCGCCGTCCTGCGCCTTGACCGCATCCACCGTCGCGATCAGGCTGTTCCAGTAGCCGCGCAGGCCGGCGTTGGCATAGCTGCGCACGCTGCCGTCGAAGCCCGGCACGCGCTGCCAGCCCCCGAGCAGGTTGAAGCGCTCGTTCACGCCCCACTCGAACTGCGCCAGGGCACGCTCGCGCCCCAACAGGTCGCGGTGCGCGCCCAGGTCGTAGAACAGGGCGCCGCGCGGCACCGCGGACTGCTCCAGCAGGAAATTCTGGCGCTCGACGCGCAGTTGTCCGAGCGGTCCGTGGAACACCAGCCGGAACTCGTTGGGACCATACGCCAGCGGCAGGTCCTCGAAGCTGTACTTGCCGTCGGCGCGCGACTGCTGGAAGCCGACCAGGGCGTCGTTGTAGAACAGCTCGACGTCCCAGCCGGGCGGCAACGCCCCTTGCAGCGTATGGCGGTCGAAGCTGGTCGGCTGGTTCAGCGGCCGGTTGCTGAGCACCGCCCCGTCGCCGGTCGGGCTGCTGAAGGAGATGTTCGGCACGCCCGGCAGCGGTACGCTGCCGAACAGCGCGGTGCGCGCATGCAGCGGACCGAGCAGGCCGGCGTCCGGGTCGTTGCGTCCGAGCGTCAGGCGCGCCCCCGCGGAAGGATCGTGGCGGTTGCGGCTGGCATACAGCGAGGCCTCCATGCCGAGCAGGTCGGCGGTCAGGTAGCCGCTGTACCAGGCTTCCGACTGGCGCCGGCCGCCGACCTTGCTGGTCGACAGTCCCAGGGTCTGGTCGATGACGGGCACGCCGGCCAGGCGGTAGGGCGTGGCCAGGCGCGGATAGCCCGGGTCGGCGTAGCCGCCCGCCGCGCCCGCCTGGCCGCCGCGTTCGCGCCTGGCCAGCCGGGCCTGCAGCGGCAACTGCTCGCGCGGGCGGACCCTCAGGGCCAGGTTCGGCATGTCGATGTCCAGGTCCACCGGCAGCAGGCGCGCCAGCAGCTTGCTCGCCACGTAGATCTCGTCGGGCTGCAGCTTGAACTGGGCGCGGTCGATCTCCTCGACCCGGCCGCCGGCATGCAGTTCGCGGCCCGGCACGTCGAGGCTGAAGACCCGGTCTTCGCTCAGGATATAGCCGCTGGCCCGCCCTTCGCCCGGCGTCACGCGGATGGCCAGGGTCAGCAGGCGCGCCAGTTCGCCGAGCGGCAGGAACACCTCGCGCCCGATTTCGTAGCCGTTGACCGCGTCGGACAGCACCTGGTTGCCGAGCCTGACTTCGAGCAGCACCAGGTTGGACTCGGATGCCTGCAATGGCGCGGCCAGCGCCGGCGCGGCGGGCAGCGCCACCGGCAACAACAGCAAGCCGGCGGCCAGCGCGCCGGCACGGAACACCTGCACCTTCACTCCTTCGCGCTACGGCATCCCGGCATCAAGGAAGGGCCAGGCTGGCCTGGGCCAGCAGCTTGCCGCCCGCTTCCGCGCGCTCGCGGAAGGCGACCTCGAGGGTGCCGCCGCCGAGCGTCACGCCCGCCGGCAGCTGCAGCGGCAGCACGGCCTGGCGCACGCGGTTGGGGGTGTAGACGGCGATCCCGCCCACCTGCGCCACGGTGTGCGGCTTGCCGTTGCGCGGGGTGAAGGTCACGCTGACGTCGCCGTACACCGAGCTGGCGCCGTCGCGCTCGAAGCGCAGCGCCAGCTGGGGCGCGCGCGCCTTGTCCTTTTGCAGGCTCAGCCCGGCCAGGCCGACCCTGGCGTCGAGATTCCCATGCCGCACGATCACCGGCATGGAGGCGCCGACCAGGGCATTGAGCATGACGCCGATCTGCCCGCCCGTCTCGCCGCGGTTCTCGATGCTGGTGCTGGCATCGGGCTCGGGCAGCTTGTCGAACAGCAGGTGCGAGCGGTACTCCCCTTCGGCCAGGTCGGCCGGCTTGCGCAGCATGATGCGCACCGTCTGCGCGGTGCCCGGCTGCAGGGTGACCTGGCGCGGCGAATAGCGCAGCATGCTGTCGGCGAAGCGCTCGCCTTCGAGCGCGGTGTCGGCCACCTCGAACTGGCCGGCCTCGGTCATGCGTCGGTTGACCAGGGTGATCCGGTAGGTGGCCGGTTTGGCGCTGCTGTTGATCAGCTCGACCTGGGCGGCGCGCATGTTCTTGTCGAAGACCACGCGGGTCGGGTGCAGCATCAGTTCCGCGCGCGCGGGCCAGCACAGCGCGAGCAGCAGGCTGGCGGCAAGGAGCAGGATGGCCGGGCGAGGTCCGGCGGCAGGGGCAAACAGCTGGGAAAACATAGGATGGCCTACTGAAAATTGACTGTCAGGGAAAACGTGCCGGAGTAATTCCCCGGCGGCTGGTTCGGCGCCACGGTCAGGGTGGCGCCGACCGCCAGCGTCATCCCGCCGTTCGGCACCGACAGGATCGACGACGGCGTGTTGACGAAGCTGCCCACCGCCATGCTGTTGGCGCCGCTGCTCAGCCGGGTAGTACCGGCGGCGGGAAGGGAAATGATGACGGCCTTGTTGTTGCTGCCGTTGCTGCTCTTGCCGACATTGAAGCCGGCCTGGCCGGCCGTGGGGGAATTGAGCAGGACCACGCCGCCGGTACGGGAGCGTAGCCCGGCCGGACTGATCGCGACCGTGCCGCCGGTGTTGGCGACGAAGCGGCCGAAATCGAGGCTGCGCGTGTTGCTAAGCACGATTTGCTGGGCATGTGCCGGGCCGATCGCGCACAGCGCCGCCAGCACGATCGTGCCGGCGGGCAGGCGTGACAGGGTGCGGCGTACCTGCATGGCTGCTGGAACCTCTTGCGCCGCTACCCGCGCTTAGTTGTACTCGACGGTGGCGCTGACCGTGCCGCTGTAGTTGCCGGCCGCCTGGTCGGCGCCCACGGTCAGCACACCGCCGACGTAGATCGACTGTGCGCCCGCGGTCAGGGCGCCGCTGGTCACGTCGCCGGTCACGGCGCCGCCGCCGGTCAGGTCGGCGACGCGAGTGAAGGTCATGCTGTCCGAACCCGAGGTCAGCGAGGTCGACGAACCGACCCACGAGATCGAGTAGGTCAGCGTGCCGCTACCGGTGACGTCGAACTTGGCCGCGGTGGCGCCACTGCCCATCAGCGTCACGCCGCCGGTCGCGCTGCGGGTGCCGTTGGTGCTGACGGTGACGGTGCCCGGCGTGGCGCTCGCGGCGAAGCTGCCGAATGCCAGGTCGGCGGCTTTTTCGATCTTGATCGGGGCGATGACGGTGCTGGTCGAGGTGGCGGTGGCGACGGCGGCGACGGCGCTGCCGGCGGCGGCGCTGATGGCCAGCGCGAGCGCGGCCAGCGGCAGATGGTGACGGGTGAAGCGGGAGTGCGTGGTCATTCTGGTCTTCCTTCAGTGTGTGACGGAGCGGCATCCTGCGAGCCGGACGATTTCATTTTTACGACACCTCACCCGGCGATAACAAGCTTGAAACAATCTACGCGGAAGTTCGGTATCGTTTTGCTATGTTGCAAGAAAATAATAGCGGCTTTTTGCGCTAAATCACTGTTTCTGTAGACCAACTGTAAGATTCCAGTTGTCAAATTCATCAATAATTGTTAATCCTGCACTTGTATTGACAGGTATGCACTGGGGATTGACGGAACATCGGTGCAGTTACGCTCTATTCATGGCAGATCGGGACGATTTTGGCCCACGAAGGTTTCTGACAAGAATTCATGTCACTCGCGTCGAAATGTTCATTTTCCGTAACAAAATGTTGTTGTGATCCAACGCTGTTGGCGCGAATCAAACGCAGAAAAGCCACCGCGAGGGTGGCTTTCGTATCAAAGGATGAGCCTGTGAGGCTTAGCTGCCGTGCAAGGCGCGCGCCACGCGCAGGCAATGCGCGGCCTGGGCCGCGATCGGCGGCGGAATGGGGACCTCGCCGCGCAAGGCGGCCGCGATCCAGGCTGCAGTGGCGGCGGCATCGCGCGTTTCGGGAACCTCGGCCAGTTGGTCGGTCGGCGCGTCGCGTTCGACCAGCAGGCTGCGCTTGCCGCCATGGAACCAGTCGATGCGCTGGGCGCGGTGCGGATTGGCGACGGTCTCCCCTTCGGTGCCGCGCATCAGGAAGGCGTCGCCGCGCGCCGGCGGGGCGGCGCTGCCGAAATAGGCGCCCAGCGTCTCCAGGTACTCCGGATGGGTATAGGACACGAGGCGCAGCGCCGGGCCGTCGAAGGGCTGCAGGATCTTGACCAGGGTATGCGTCGAGTTGCGCACACCGAGGATGCGGCGCAGCGACAGCATGTGGGCCAGGCTCGGGGCCAGGTTCTCGATCGGGATGAAGGCGGGACGGCGATTGGCGAAGGCAGCGAGGATGTCGGCGCTCGTGCCCGCCTCCGCCAGGCCGAGCTCGAGCAGGATCTCGCTTGTGGTGATGCGCCCCGGATCCTTGCGCACGCCGTGCACCAGCACAGGCACGCCCTCGCGCGCCAGCAGCAGGGCCAGCAGCGGAGTCAGGTTGGCCAGCTTGCGCGCGCCGTTGTAGCTCGGGATCAGGACCGGGGCGTATTCGCCCGGCGGGCTCGGCAGCGGCGCGAAGGCGCTTTCCGCCGCATCCATGAAGCCGGCCAGTTCTTCCACCGACTCGCCCTTGATGCGCATCGCCAGCAGGATCGCGCCCAGCTCGAGGTCGGAAACGCGTCCTTCCAGCATGGCCGCGTACAGGGCGCGGGCATCTTCGCGCGACATGCTGCGCGCGCCTTTCACGCCGCGGCCGATTTCCTTGATGAAGGGGGCGGCGGCGAAGCTTTCCATCTTCTCGTCCATGTTCTTGTCCATGGCGCAAGCATACAACGCCTGTGCGCGACCCGTGCGCGCCGGTCCGGTTTTTTGGGTATCCGTGTGCAAGTGCAGCATTTTCGGTCTACACTGGGAAAATTCCTTGTAGACACCACCGCGCCATGATCAACACGCCTGCCATTGAAAACACCAACGTCAGTTCGTTCGGGCAGATGCCGACCCCGACCGAACTCCACGCCAAGCTGCCCCTGAGCGACCGTGCCTTCGCCACCGTGATGGGCGGCCGCGAAACCCTGCGCAACATCCTCGACCGCAAGGACAAGCGCCTGTTCGTGGTCGTCGGCCCCTGCTCGATCCACGATCCGGAAGCCGGCCTGGACTATGCACGCCGTCTCAAGGCCTTGCAGGCCGAAGTGGCGGACACGATGGTGCTGGTGATGCGCGTGTATTTCGAGAAGCCGCGCACCACCACCGGCTGGAAGGGCTATATCAACGACCCGTTCATGGACGACTCCTTCCGCGTCGACGTCGGCATGGAACGCGCGCGCCGCTTCCTGCTGGACGTGTGCGAACTGGGCCTGCCCACCGCCACCGAAGCGCTCGACCCGATCTCGCCGCAATACCTGGGCGACCTGATCGCCTGGACCGCCATCGGCGCCCGGACCACCGAGTCGCAGACCCACCGCGAGATGTCCTCCGGCCTGTCGACCCCGGTCGGTTTCAAGAACGGCACCGACGGCGACGTTTCCATCGCGATCAATGCCGTGCTGTCCTCGGCCAACCCGCACGCTTTCCTGGGCATCAACGGCCAGGGCACGGTGGCGATCGTGCGCACCAGCGGCAACGCCTACGGCCACGTGGTGCTGCGCGGCGGCGGCGGCCGCCCGAACTACGACTCGGTGTCGGTGGCGATCGCCGAGCAGGCCCTGCAGAAGGCCGGGCTGCCGGCCAACCTGGTGGTGGATTGTTCGCATGCCAACAGCTACAAGAAGCCGGAACTGCAGCCGCTGGTGATGTCGGACGTGATCCAGCAGATCAGGCACGGCAACCGCTCGCTGGTGGGCGTGATGATCGAATCGAACATCGTCAGCGGCAGCCAGGCGATTCCGGAAGACCTATCGCAGCTGAAGTATGGCTGCTCGGTGACCGATGGCTGCATCGGCTGGGAAGAGACCGAAACGATGCTGCGCAGCGCGCACAAGGAACTGCTGCAGCGTCCGTAATGCTTTGTAGGGTGGACGGCTATGCCGTCCGCGCGTCCAAATCACGGATGAATTGACGCATCGTCCATTCTGGCGCTGGTTGAACGCGCGGACGGCGGAGCCGTCCGCCCTACGATACAATGGCGGATTCCGCTTTACCTTCCGCTTGCTTCCCATGATTGTTCTCGGCGTCGAATCCTCCTGCGATGAAACCGGCCTGGCTCTGTACGACACCGAGCGCGGCCTGCTGTCCCATGCCCTGCACTCGCAGGTGGCCATGCACGAAGAGTATGGCGGCGTGGTGCCGGAACTCGCCTCGCGCGACCACATCCGCCGCGCCCTGCCCTTGCTGGAAGAGGTCCTGAAAAGGGCCGGCATTCCCGCCTCGAACATCGACGCCATCGCCTACACCCAGGGCCCGGGCCTGGCCGGCGCGCTGCTGGTCGGTTCCTCGGTGGCCTGCTCGCTCGCCCTCGCCCTCGACAAGCCGGTGCTGGGCGTGCACCACCTGGAGGGCCACCTGCTCTCGCCGCTGCTGGCCAGCGAGCGTCCGGAGTTCCCCTTCATCGCCCTGCTCGTCTCGGGCGGCCACACCCAGCTGATGCGCGTGGACGGCGTCGGCCGCTACACCCTGCTGGGCGAGACCCTGGACGATGCCGCCGGCGAAGCCTTCGACAAGTCGGCCAAGCTGCTGGGCCTGGGCTATCCGGGCGGTCCGGCCATCTCGCGCCTGGCCGAGTTCGGCGACCCGCTTGCCTACACCTTGCCGCGCCCGATGCTGCATTCGAAGGATTTCAACTTCAGCTTCTCGGGCTTGAAGACCGCCGTGCTCACGGTGGTGAAGAACCACGAGGAAAAAGTGGTGGCCAACATCTGCGAGCAGGACAAGGCCAACATCGCGCGCGGCTTCGTCGACGCCATCGTCGAGGTCCTGACCGCCAAGTGCGTCAACGCGCTGAAGCACACGGGCCTGAAGCGCCTGGTGATCGCCGGCGGCGTCGGCGCCAACCGCCAGCTGCGCGAATCGCTCAATGCCGCGGCCGCCAAACGCAAGTTCAAGGTCTATTATCCGGAGCTGGAATTCTGCACCGACAACGGCGCCATGATCGCCTTCGCGGGCGCCATGCGCCTCGAACGCAACCCGGACCTGGCCCAGCGCGACTACGCTTTCAACGTGCGTCCACGCTGGCCTCTCGATGAATTGGAAGCCGCCTGACAAGGCCTTTTACATTTGTTTTCAAGATTGAACTTGCAAGCCTGACATCGATCCTACCGTGTGACCGCCCCTTGCCAAACGGTGGCAATATCCGACGGTTAAGATTCACGGAGGGTTTGCAATGCGCGTAGTTAGTTGGAACATTCGTTGGGGTTGTGGCAAGGACGGCCGGATTCGCATCCATGCGATCATCGACGTCCTGCGACGGCTGAATCCGGATGTCGTGTGCCTGCAGGAAGTAGCGGCCAATCACTCGGAATTGGAGGGCAGCGCCACCGCCAACCAGTTCAAGCAATTGAGCGGCGCCTTCGGCGGCTACCACGCGATGGAGCATGCCCCAAGCGAACTCTACAAGAACAATTCGCCGCGCCTGTTCGGCAACCTGATCCTCTCGCGCTACCGCATCTCGCAGGTGCACCGCCACCTGCTGCCCTGGCCGGCCGACCCGGAGAACCCGGCCGGCATGCCGCGCGGCCTGATGGAAACCGTCATCGACGCGCCCAGCGGCAAACTGCGCCTGATGACCACCCACCTCGAGTACTACTCCGCGCTGCAGCGCAGCGCGCAGGTAAGGCGCATCCGCGAACTGCATGCCGAAGCCAGCGCCCGCGCCCGCGTCTTCCAGCCGGACCCGAGCCTGGATGCGCCCTTCCAGCTGGGCTTCCGTCCCGCATCGGGCATCCTCTGCGGCGACTTCAATTTCACTCCGGATTCAGACGACTACCAGGCCATGCTGGCGCCGATCGAGGATGCCCCGGCCTTCCTGGACGCCTGGCGTGTCGCCCACGGCGGCGTGGCGCGCGCCCCGACCACCGGCCTGCACGGCTATCCGTGGCCGGCCAAGCCGGACTGCTACGATTACTTCTTCGTCACCGAGGACCTGGCGCCGCGCGTGGTGACGGTCGACGTGCAGTCCGAGACCGCCGCCTCGGACCACCAGCCGGTCGTGCTCGACCTGAAGTAAATTTCAGGCGTCGGCGCGCGCCGCGATCTCGCGCAGCGCCTGCTCGAACACTTCCGGCGGCTGCCCGCCCGAAATCAGGTGGCGCTGGTTGATGATGACGGCTGGCACCGAATGGATGCCGGCGCGCTGGAAGAATTGTTCGCGCTCGCGCACCTCGTCGGCGTAGTCATCGGACTCCAGGATGCGCTGGGCCCGCTCGCGGTCCAGGCCGGCACGTTCGGCGGCATCGAGCAGCACGTCGTGATTGCTCGGGTCCTGGCAGTGGGTGAAATAGGCTTCGAACAAAGCCATCTTGAGGTCGCGCTGGCGGCCTTCTTCCTCGGCCCAGGACAGCAGGCGATGGGCATCGAAGGTGTTGTAGATGCGGCCGCGCCGCTCCATGTCGAAGCTAAAGCCGACGTCCGCGCCGCGCTGGCGGATCATCTCGCGGCTGTTGGCCTGCTGCTCCGCGGTGGCGCCGTATTTCTCGGTGATGTGCTCGACGATGTCCTGGCCGTCCGGCCCCATGTTCGGGTTCAGTTCGAAGGGCTGGAAATGCAGGTCGGCCGCGACTTCGCCCTTGACCCGGGCCAGCGCCAGCTCGAGCGAGCTCAGGCCGATCGCGCACCAGGGGCAGGAGACGTCGGAGACGAAATCGATGCGGAGTTGTTTGCTCATGGAGGTGCCACCTTTCTGGTTCGTTGCGGCACCTCAGGTGCCTGGTGGCGATATGGTAACGCGATGTGCGTTGGGGCGTGATAGGAGGGAGTATTGTGGTGCGCAACGAACTTGGATTCCCGCCTGCGCGGGAATGACGGTTTCAAGGCTGGAGGGCGAAATAGCGCCACTTTCGACAGCCCCTTTGGCACGTCGTTCCCGCGCAGGCGGGAACCAAATTCTGCGGGCAAGCCGCCGGCTTACTTCTTGACCGCGCCCTTGGCCTTGCTGCCGATCTTCGACTCCTTGCCCGCCATCAGGTTCGCGATATTGCTTCCATGCCGGTACAGGAGCAGCGCGCTCATCGCCGCCACCGCGAACAGGATCTCGTCCGCCCCGAACAGCAGGCCGTAGTAGAAGGGCGCGAAGATCGATGCGATCAGCGCCGCCAGCGAGGAATAACGGAAGGCATAGGCCACGATCAGCCAGGTCGCCAGCGTCGCCAGTCCCAGCCAGACATTAATGCCGAGCAGCACCCCGAGCGCGGTCGCCACGCCCTTGCCGCCCACGAACTTGAAGAAGACCGGCCACAGGTGGCCCAGGAACACGGCGATCGCGACCAGGGCGATGCCACCGTCGTCGAGCCCGTACTGGGGGCCGAACTTGACCGCCAGCCAGACCGCGAGCCAGCCCTTGGCGGCGTCGCCGACCAGGGTCGCGATGGCGGCCTTCTTGCTGCCGCTGCGCAGCACGTTGGTGGCGCCCGGGTTCTTGGAACCGTAGGTGCGCGGGTCGGACAGGCCGAAGACGCGGCTCATCACGACGGCAAAGGAAATCGAGCCGATCAGGTAGGCGGCAATGGTGGCGATCAGGGTGTTCATGTCTCTTTCTGTTTGTCGGTATTGACCTCAGGCGCACGGACTATACACATTGGACATGCTCTTTGGCAATCACTCCGCCAGCGCGCACTGCACCGGCTTCGCGCCCAGCGTCCCGGTCAGCACGCTTGGGGCGATGCCGACCAGGTAGCCGCGGCGGCCGCCGTTGATGTAGATCTTGTCGAGGGCGAGGATCGATTCCTCCACGTACACCGGCATCGCCTTGCGGGTGCCGAACGGCGAGGTGCCGCCGACCAGGAAGCCGGAATGGCGCTGCGCCACCTCGGGCTTGCAAGGCTCGACCGACTTGCAGGGAATCGCGCGCGCCAGGTTCTTGGTGGAGACCTTGCGGTCGCCGTGCATCAGCACGATCAGCGGGCGTGCCGCCTCGTCCTGCATCACCAGGGTTTTGACGACATTGTGCTCTGGCACACCCAGTTCGCGCGATGAAACGGCGGTGCCACCGTGCTCTTCGTACTCGTAAGGATGCTCGGTAAACGCCACGCCGTGCTTGCGCAGGTACTGGGTCGCGGGTGTCTCAGAAACGTGCTCTTTCTTGGCCATGCGTGGTACGCTTAAGACGAACATGAGGGGTTTCTATTATGCAGCAAGAAATTCGCTTTGCCACCTTCAACACCTTCAACCTGGCCCCGCCGGGCATGCGCTGCTACGACAACCTGACGCCCTGCACGCCGGAAGAATACGAAGCCAAGCTGGACTGGACCGCGCACCAGATCGACCTGCTCAATGCGGACGTGATCGGCTTCCAGGAAATCTTCTCGCAGGCCACCTTGCGCGAAGTGCTGTCGCGCACCCGGCGCTTCCGCGAAGCGGTGCACCTGGGTTTCGATCCCGATCCGGAAGCGCCGCGCCTGACCCCGAGCGTGGCCCTGGTTTCGCGCCTGCCGGTCCTGAACCATCCGCGCGCCATCAGCATGTTTCCGGACAACGTGGCCATGCCGCCAGGCAGCCGCGACCCGGACCGGTTTACGCGCGCGCCCCTGCATGCCGAGGTCGAACTGGCGCCCGGCATCGTCATCGACGTGATCGTCGTGCACCTGAAGTCGCGCCGCCCCGACTACCGCAGCAGCGACACCGGCGAAGACCCGAACCTGTACGCCCTCGCCTGCCTGCGCTCGCTGATCCGGCGCGGCACCGAGGCCACCGCCCTGCGCGTGCTGCTCACCGACATGGCCCGCGACAAGGGGCGTCCGCGCATCGTGCTGGGCGACTTCAACGACGTCGCCGATTCGGTGACCACCGAGATCGTGCTGGGCGAGGGCGCGCCACTGGGCGAGCGCATGTTCGACGCCGCGCGCCTGCACATGCACCAGGACAACCTGCGCAGCGTCGGCTTCTCGATCGTGCACGAAAGCCGGCACTCGACCATCGACCATATCCTGGTGTCGCAGGAATTCAATCCGGTGCTGCCGAATGCGATCGGCGAGGTGGTCGACGTGGTGTACCTGAACGACCACCTGAACCTCGGGCTGCCGGAAGCCTCGGACCACGGGCAGGTGCTGGCGCGCATCCGCCTGTATCCACAGGCCGGCCAGGCCGGCGGCGGGGAACGCTGAGCGGCCTGGTCGCGGCCGTGACATTTCGCGCATGTTTGGCGCCGCCAGGCCGCTAAACTCTTTCCAGAACCACTCTTGGAGGAGAAAGCAAGTGTTGTCGAAAGCCCAGGCCGAGCGCATTGCCGATGAACTGCTCGAACAGGCCCGCGCCAGCAAGTTCGGCTTTCCGGACCCGTCCGGCATGCCGGTGGCGCCGCTCTACCAGAGCCGCAGCCTGCGGCGCCTGCCGCCGGGATTGCAAACGGAAATCGTGCGCAAGGCCAGGCTGGCGGTCGGGTTTTCCCCCTGGTTCATCCTGGCGGGCGTGGCGTGGATCGCGGCGATCGGGCTGGCCTACGCCATCGAACCGAGCGTACTCGGCTTTCAGCCGATGCGCTCCGCCTTCATGATGCTGGCGCCGCTGGCGCCCCTGATGTTGCGGGAACTGCTGGTGCGCGGCGCGGCCAGGAAGATCGCAGAGCAGATGGACCCCTGGCCGGTGCCCGTGCGGATGTAATCAACGCACTGCCGGATTGAAATCCGGCCGGGCGCTCGCTCCCGCCGCATAAAACCCCTGGTACTCGTCGCAGCCGTGCTGGCGCAGGAAGCGCAATTGCTCCTCGGTCTCGACGCCTTCGGCCACCACGCGCAGGCGCAGGCTGCGCGCCACCGCGATGATCGCCGGGATCAGGGCCGCGTCGACCGGATCGTGCTCGATGTCGCTCACGAAACTGCGGTCGATCTTGAGCTTCGACAGCGGAAAGCGGCGTTGCGACGACAGGCTGGAGACCCCGGTGCCGAAACGGTCGATGGTCAGCTGCACCCCGCGTTCGCGCAGGGACTTCACGGTGCCGTCGAGCACGTGGTCGCCGCGCATGATGGCGCCCTCGGTGATCTCCAGGTCGAGCCAGGCCGGCGCCAGGCCCGATTGCGCCAGCGCCGCGTCCACCGTATCGAGCAGGCGGCCATGCAGGAACTGGATGTCGGACAGGTTCACCGCCACCCGCGCCGCATGGCCGGCCTCGCGCCAGGCGCGCGCCTGGGTGCAGGCTTCAAGCAGCACCCATTCGCCGATCGGCACGATCAGGCCGCATTCCTCGGCCACCGGCAGGAACTCGTGCGGCAGCAGCAGCCCGCGCTGCGGATGGCGCCAGCGGATCAGCGCTTCCATGCCGATCACCTTGCCGGACCCGACGTCGAGCTCGGGCTGGTACTCGAGCACGAATTCGCCGCGCTCGAGCGCCTGGCGCAGGCGCTTTTCCATCTCGCCGCGCTCGAACACGCGCGCGTTCATCTCGGGACTGAAGAAACGGAAGCTGTTGCGGCCGTTCTGCTTGGCGTGGTACATGGCCACGTCGGCATGGTGCATCAGCGTGTCGACGTCGCTGCCGTCGGTGGGGCAGATGGCGATGCCGATCGAGGCCGACAGCGTCAGCGCACGCCCGGCCACCTCGACCGGACGGGAGACCGCCCCCATCACGGCATTGGCGACGTGCGCGGCCTGGTCGACCCCGCCGATGTCGGCCAGCAGCACGACGAATTCGTCGCCGCCGAGGCGGCTGATGGTGTCGACCCGGCGCACGCAGCCGCGCAGGCGCGCGGCGACTTCGCGCAGCACCGCGTCGCCGGTCTGGTGGCCATTGTTGTCGTTGATGGCCTTGAAGCGGTCGAGGTCGAGGAACAGCAGCGCGAAGCTGTCGCGCTGGCGGCGCCAGGTGGCCAGCGCGTGGTGCATGCGGTCGAGGAACAGGGCGCGGTTGGGCAGGCCGGTGAGCGTGTCGTGCTCGGCCTGGTGGCGCACCTGCGCTTCGGCGCGCTTGCGCTCGCTGATGTCGGACAGGGTGGCCATGTAGCCGCTGGCGGCGCCATGCGGGTCGCGGATGGTGGTGAGCGCCACCCAGGCGGTGTAGTGCTCGCCGTTCTTGCGCACCGCGGACAGCTCGCCCTGCCAGCGGTCCTGGCCGTCGAGCTGCGACCAGATGGTGTCGTAGAAGCCGCCGCCGCCGTCCGCCTTGTCCTTGTCTTCGCCCCAGGGCAGGCTGGCCAGCGTGGCGCCGATGATGTCGGTGGCCGCGAAGCCGGTGATGGCGCCAAACGCCTGGTTGACCGCCTGCACCCGGTATTCGGCATCCATGACGATGATGGCTTCGTGCGCGTTCTCGAACACCCGCGCCGCCTGGCTCAGGTTGTCTTCGACCTGCTTGCGCGCGGTGATGTCGACCTCCATGCAGAACACCTGCTGCGTGTGGCCGTCGCGCTTGACCGGGAAGTGGTTCGAATGCAGCCACAGGCGCCGGCCGGCGGCGGTTTCGACGCGCCAGTCGCGCGGCGCCGGCGCCAGGCCGTCGCGCCAGATGCCTGCGATGGCGCTGTCGAATTCGTGCTGCTGGTCGAGGTGGGACACCAGTTCGCGGAAGGGCTTGCCCAGCGCATGGCTGGCCGGGATGCCGAACAGCTGGGCGCAGGCATGGTTCCAGAAACGGACGATGCCGGCGCTGTCGCGCGAGTGCACGGCCACCGCCGGCGCCAGTTCGATCGCCGTCACGAAGCGGTAGAGCCAGTCGAGCGCCTGGCGGCCGGGGTCATCGGGCTCGACGGTATCGGCGTTGGGCACGGCAGCCGGGGGAGGCGGCGCAGGCGGCGGCTCCAGACGGTCCTGGACGTGGCGGACGGGATCGGCGGGCAGGTCCAGTCCGCCTGGCCCACTGGGCCAGCCGGTCGGGTCGCGCGCTTGTTCGCTCACGGAAGAATCCTTTTCAAACGGAAACAGTCATGAGTTCCATGACAATCCCGTCATTCTTCCCTGCCCACCGGCGCGGCGTTTGCGGGCACGCAAAGGCCGGCTTCGCCAGCATTTCGTCGCACGCCGGACGCATTCCAGACCCGCGCTTCGACCGCCTGTCGCATCCGGGTGGATGCGGTGGGGGCGCCTGGCTATATTGACATCATGCGCAAGGAGCTCCACCCTGCCGACAGGACGGAGCCCGCGCGCGAAGAATACCGCCCCGCGAACGCGCCTTCAGGCGGCGTCCTGCGGGGCCGCCTCGTCCTGCTGCGCCGGGGCCTGGCCGGCGACGGGGCTTTCCTCCGCCTCGCGCTTGGCTTCCTGCTTGCGCTTGGCCTTTTCTTCCGCCTTGCGCTTCTTCTCGAGTTCGCGCTGCCGCTTTTCGTACTGGAAATTCGTTCGTGCCATGTTCACCTCGTTGCCAATGGATGTGGAGGGCGATGATCGCTGCTGCAGGCCCATTATGGCCGACTCCGTGCAAAGCGGCTTGAATTAACCCCGCGGGTGGTGCTGGGCGTGCAGGTGCTTGAGGCGCTCGCGCGCAACATGCGTATAGATCTGTGTGGTCGAAATGTCGGCGTGGCCCAGCAGTAATTGCACTACGCGCAGGTCGGCGCCATGGTTCAACAAATGGGTGGCGAAGGCGTGGCGCAGGGTGTGCGGCGACAGCGGTCCCTGAATCCCGGCCCTTTGCGCATGTTTCTTGATCAGGATCCAGAACATCTGCCGCGTCATCGCCCCGCCGCGGCCGGTGACGAACAAGGCATCGTCGACCTGCCCGTTCAGGATGATGCCGCGCGCATCCCGCAGGTAGCGTTCCAGCCAGGTGCGCGCCTCGTGGCCGAAAGGCACCAGGCGGGTCTTGCTGCCCTTGCCGGTGATGCGCAGCACGCCGTCGTTCAAGCTGACTTCGACCAGTTTCAGGGCCACCAGTTCCGACACCCGCAAGCCGCTCGCATACATCAGCTCGAGCATGGTGCGTTCGCGCAGGCCCAGCGGCGTGGACACGTCGGGCGCTGCGAGCAAGGCCTCGACCTGGCTTTCGCTCAAGGTATGCACGAAGCGGGTCGGCTGCTTCGCCGAGGCCATCTTGAGGCAGGGGTCGTGCGGGATCTGGTTACGGCGCAGCGCCAGCCCGTAGAAGCGTTTCAGTACCGACAGGCGCCGGTTGGCCGAGCTGGGGCGGGTGTCGGCGTGGCGCTCGGCGAAATAGGCGGCGATGTCCTCGGGCTGCACGGCCAGCAGGCCGGCGCGTTGCGGCCGCCGGGCTTCCAGCCAGCCGGCAAACAGCTTGAGGTCGCGGCGGTAGGCGTCGAGCGAATTCTTGGCCAGCCCCTGTTCCAACCAGAGGGTGTCGCAGAACTCGTCGATCAGTCCCAGATCGATTGCTGCTGCCATGGGGATGCGGTGGCGCCTTCGTGGCGCAGCAGCCAGCGCTTGACGGACAGGTGGAAGCCGTTCTCGTCGTCCTGGTTCGAAAAGCCGCCCAGGCCGCCGGATGCCGTCACGCGGTGGCAAGGGTTGATCAAGGGGAAGGGATTGGCGCCGCAAGCCTGCCCGACCGCGCGCGGGGCCGAGCCGATCGTCTTGGCCAGTTGGCCATAGGTCTTGACGCTGCCGCGCGGGATCGCGGCGATTTCGGACCAGACGCGCCGCTGGAACGCGGTGCCGGCCTCGAACAGGGGCAGTTCGAAGCGGAAATCGGGGTCTTCCAGGTAGCGGGCCACCTGCACGGCCGCCTGGCCGGCCACCTCGTTGTCGGCGGCTTTTTCCTGGAATGCGGGCTGGAGATAGACCAGTTCACGGACACGGCCGTCGCTGGTGCGGATCCCGATGGCGCCGAACGGCGCCGGGACGATGGCGTTGAACAAGTTGCTTGCCTGGTCGGTCTTCATTCCACCATCTTAACCGCTGGGATGGCGCCCTGCCACCCCATGGGGAAACGCGAACGAAAAAAAAGCGCACCCTGAGGTGCGCTCCAATTCGGGTCACGTCCCCGGCCGTTTAGCTGTGCTAACGGCTTCTGTAAAACGTGTGTCTCCTCGATTGTTCTCCGGTATGGATTACCGTGATTTTCTCTATGCTCCCCAAAACCGTGTGTGTTCTGTTCGCGCACGCACCATGTGGGTGCGAGAAGGCCCCATCATAACGCAAGCTTTTCGGTCAAGCGTATCTTTTTGGCCACATTACAAAAAATTATTTTAGATATGCGAAAAACGCATGAGCGTTCGCAAGCGTGTCATGACGCTGTCATTTGGCGCTCTTGCCGGCTTCGCGCCGGATCGCCTGCACCACGTCCTTGCCGATGCGCTCTTCCATCTGGGCATACACCGGCTGCATGGCGCGCCGCCACTCGGCCTGCTGCTGCGGGGTGAGCGTATGGATGGTGGTGGTGCCGGCGCGGCGGATCGCTTCCAGCGCGGCGTCGTTGGTGCGCTGGGCAATGGTCTTCTCGTAGGCGGTCGCTTCCATCATGGCTTTTTCCAGCGTCTTGCGGATGCCGTTCGGCAGGCCGTCCCAGAACTTCTTGTTGACGATGACGGCATAGCCCAGGTAACCGTGGTTCGACACCGTCAGGTGCTTCTGCGACTCGTGCATGCGCTGGGTAAACATGTTCGACGGCGTGTTCTCGGTCCCTTCCACCACGCCGTCGCGCAGGGCCGGCGTGGTTTCCGAGAACGCCAGCGCCAGCGGCTGGGCGCCCAGCACGCGCATCTGGACGTCCAGCACCTTGGAAGACTGGATGCGCATGCGCAGGCCGCGGAAATCATGCGGCGACAGCAGCGGCTTGTTGGCCGACATGACCTTGAAACCATTATCCCAGAAGGCCAGGCCGGTGATGCCCTTCGACTCCAGTTTGCGCAGCAGGCCGCGCCCGATGCGCCCTTCGGTCACCGCGTACAGCGCCTGCTTGGACGGGAAGATATACGGCAGGTCGAAGGCTTCGAATTCCTTCACGCCCAGCGGCGAGAACTTGGCCAGCGAGGGCGCCAGCATCTGCACCGCGCCCAGTTGCAGCGCTTCGAGTTCCTCGCGGTCCTTGTAGAGCTGGCTGTTCGGGTAGACTTGCACCTTCACCCGGCCGCGCGTCATCTGCTCGGCGAGCACCTTGAAGCGCTCGGCGGCGCGCCCTTTCGGCGTGTCCGGCGCCACCACGTGGCTGAACTTGATGACGATCGGCGCCTGCGCCCATGCGGCATTGCCCGCGACGGCGAGCAGTGCGGCGGCGAGGAAGCGGATCTGGCGAGCGTTTCGGTTCATCCTGACGGGGTTGGGAATATGATGGATGGGGCCAGTCTGCGAGGCTTGCCCCCGGCGCGCCATCGTGGACTTCCACAATAAGGCACCTGATGGCCCGACAGTGTAACGAAATATGGAGCCTCGATGAAATTCCCGTTCGCCCAGCAGCCTGACGCCCAGCGCGCGCGCTCCTGGCGCTGGCTGGTGCCGGTGCTGCTGGTGCTGCTGTTCCTGGCGGTGCTGATCTGGCTGCCCTGGCAGGCGCGCCAGATGGAGGCGACCGAACGCCAGGAACAGCTGATCGCCGACACGCTCTGGGTCGAGCAAACCCTGCGCTTCGAGCTGGCGCGCAGCGAGGAGGCGCTGGCCGGATTGGGCGCCGACCTGGTGGCGCGGCCGCCTTCAGCCCAGGCTTTGCAGGCGCGCTTGCGCCAGATGTTCGAGAACGGCCCCGAACTGGTGCGCGTCGTCTGGTATGACGCCGATGGCAAAGTACTGGCCAGCCACGGCCTGGAGCCGCCCGCCGCCCTGCCCGCGCCCACCCGGCTGGCAGCCGAGGTGGCCGGCGCGACCCGGCGCGGCCGCTACAGCGAACCCTATGGCGCCAGCGACGCCACCCCGGGCGTGCTCGACTTCTACCTGCCGCTGTACGCCGGCGGCAAGCCGGCCGGCAGCCTGGTGGCCACCTACAGCCTGCAGACCCTGCTCGACGAAGCCGTGCCCTGGTGGTTCGCGCAGGACAACGCCCTGACCCTGCTCGACCGCGAAGACGACCCGGTGGCCCGGCGCGCCGCCGGCGGTCCGGGACGCGGCGTGTACACCCACCGGCGCGAGCTCGACCTGCCGGGCGCGCTGGTGGTGCTGTCCACCGACAGCGTCAAGCGCGCGCCCCAGTTGCTGCCGAATCTGCTGGTGGGCTCGGTCATCGTGCTGGCCCTGGGCCTGGTGCTGAGCCTGGGCTCGCTGTGGCGCCATATCTCGCGCACGCTGGCGGCGGAACGGGCGCTGCGCCAGCAGATGGCCTTCCGCACCGCGATGGAAAACTCCCTGATCACCGGTTTGCGGGCGCGCGACCTGGAAGGGCGCGTGACCTACGTGAACCGGGCCTTCTGCGAGATCGTCGGCCTGCCGGCGCAAGAACTGGTCGGCAAGAAGCCGCCCATGCCCTACTGGGCGCCAGAAGTCATGGCCGACTACGAGGAGCGCTTCGCCAGCGTCCTGTCGGGCAACATCACGCCCCAGTTCGAGACCGTGTTCCAGCGCCCCGACGGCGTGCGGGTGCCGGTGCTGGTCTACGAGGCGCCGCTGGTGGATGCCGACGGCCGCCAGACCGGTTGGATGAGTTCGATCCAGGACATCACCGAGCGCAAGCGCGCCGAGGAACTCAACCGCCAGCAGCAGGAAAAGCTGGAAACCAGCGCGCGCCTGGCCACCATGGGCGAGATGTCCTCGATGCTGGCGCACGAGCTGAACCAGCCGCTGGCGGCGATCTCCAGCTATACGGCGGGCGCCATCAACGTGCTGGAACGCACGGGCAAGTCGGGCGAGCCCGTCAACGCCGGCATGCTGCGGCACGCGCTGGAGCAGGCGCGCCAGCAGGCGCAGCGCGCCGGCCAGATCATCCGCAGCGTGCACGAGTTCGTGAAGAAGCGCGAACCGCGCCGCGAGCCGGTCACCATCCACAGCGTGGTCGAAGGCGTGCGCGCGCTGGTCGAGCTGCAGGCGCGCCAGGCCGGTGTCATCCTGCGCGTCGAATTGCCGCCGCAACTGCCGAAGGTGGAAGCCGACCGCGTGATGCTGGAGCAGGTGCTGCTCAACCTCACCCGCAACGCGATCGAGGCGATGGCCGATACCCGGCCCGACCAGCGCGTGCTGCGCATCGGCGCGGCGCACGCGGACGGCGTGGTGGCGGTGTCGGTGATCGATCGCGGCCACGGGATCGCGCCGGAAGTGGCGGCCGGGCTGTTCTCGCCCTTCTACTCGACCAAGCAGGACGGCATGGGCATGGGCCTGTCGATCTGCCGCACCGCGATCGAGTTCCACGGCGGCACCCTGGCCCATGCGCCGAACCCGGGCGGCGGCACCGTCTTTACGTTCTCGCTGCCGGCGCAAGCGGCGAGCGGGGCGCTGGGCTAGAATCCGGGTGCGGCCCCTTGCCGCCGATTGACCGAGAATACCGAGGACGGAGACCACCACATGCTGCACATCGTCGACGATGAAGACGTCATCCGCGACGCGCTCGCCTGGCTGGCGCAATCGCGCGGCCTGGAAGCGCGCGGCTACGCCAGCGGGGAGGAATTCCTCGCCGCCGTCGCCGCGTCCGCCACGCCGGTCACGGATGGCGCCCGGGGCGACTGCGTCCTGCTGGACGTGCGCATGCCCGGCATGAACGGCATCGCCGTGTTTGACCAGCTGGTAAAAAACGGCCTGAGCGCGCGCCTGCCCGTGATCTTCCTGACCGGCCACGGCGACGTGCCGATGGCGGTCGACTCGCTCAAGCGCGGCGCCTTCGATTTCTTCGAAAAACCCTTCAACGACAACGTGCTGATGGACCGCGTCGAGGAAGCGCTGGTCGCGTCGCGCAAGGCGCGCGATGCCGCCGCGGTGCAGGCGCGCCTGGCGACCCTGTCGGCGCGCGAGCGCGAAGTGCTGGACCTGATCCTGGCCGGCATGCTGAACAAGGTGGTGGCCGACAAGCTCGGGATCAGCATGCGCACGGTGGAGGTGCACCGCGCGCATATTTTCGACAAGATGCAGGTCAAGACGGCGGTCGAGCTGGCCGGGCTTCTGAAATAGCACGGCATTCCGCAGGGCTTGGCCGTCCGCGCGTTCACATCGTCCATGCATTGCGACGCAGCCATGCAGAATGTCGCTGAACGCGCGGACGGCATCGCCGTCCACCCTACATCTTGCATCTAGTCACACTGCCCTCAATTGCTCCTTGTTCTCCTTCTTTTTCGCGCGGCAAGCGTCCCAGCGATTTGAAGGAAGCCTTGTAAAATGAACCGGAACGCAGCGCGACCACGCATCGTGTGTCGGCTGCGGAGCTATTGTATTTAGGAATTCTCATGAGCGAAAAAACAGTTGCAGACAAGATGTTCCTGAGGACGGCGAAATCGATGCTGATCCTTAACGGCCAGGCCAACCCCGGCGTGGCGGCGCAGATGCCCGCGGAACTCGTCAAGGAAGGCGACGGTCCCTTCGACGTGATCCTGATGTTCGCGCTCAACCGCAAGGAGCTCGAGCAATACCTGCCGGTGGCCAAGGAAAAGCTGGGAGAAAAAGGTTCGTTGTGGATCGCCTACCTGAAGCAGACGGCGTCCAAGGCCACCGACATCAACCGCGATTCGATCAATGCCTATGCCAAGGAAAACGGCATCACCGCGGTGGCCATGATCTCGATCGATGGCGACTGGTCCGGCCTGCGCCTCAAGCGCATCGAGTAAGCGCGCCGTGCTGTGCGAGCGCCCAGGCCACGTGCTCGCGCACCAGGCCTGACGGGTGGACGGCACGCGAGCGCAAGGCCGCCACGATCGCCGCATCGCCCTTGAAGTCCGCGCTGGCGGCGGCATTTCCCAGTCCCACCGCCAGGTTGCGCAGCCAGCGCTCATGGCCGATACGCCGGATCGGACTGCCCTCCATCCGGCGGTTGAATTCCTCCTCTTCCCACCCGAACAGCTCGACCAGTCCGGCCTCGCCCAGGCCGTTGCGCTCGTCGAAGTCGGGCAGCGAGGCGCGCTGCGCGAACTTGTTCCAGGGACAGGCCAACTGGCAGTCATCGCAGCCGTAGATGCGGTTGCCGATCAGCGGACGCAGTTCTTCCGGAATGCTGCCCTTGAGTTCGATGGTGAGATAGGAAATGCAGCGCCGCGCGTCCAGCCGGCCGGGGCCGAGGATGGCCTGGGTCGGGCAGACCTCGATGCAGGCCCGGCACTGGCCGCAATGGGCGCCCGTGGGCGGATCGACGGGCAGCGCCAGGTCGACCAGGATCTCGCCGATGAAGAAGGTGGAGCCGGCCGCGCGCGACAGCAGCAGGGTGTGCTTGCCGCGCCAGCCCAGGCCGGCTTTTTCCGCCAGCGGCAATTCCATCACCGGCGCCGAATCCGTGAATACGCGGTAGCCCAGCTCGCCCACCGCCGCCTTCACGCGTTCGGCCAATTGCTGCAGGCGGTTGCGCAGCACCTTGTGGTAGTCGCGTCCGCGCGCATACACCGAGACCACGGCGGCGCCCGGTTCCAGCTGGCGCGCGTGCTCCTCGGCGCGCCAGTCTGCGCCGCGCGACAGCGGCAGGTAGTCCATGCGCGCGACGATGGCGCGCACCGTGCCCGGCACCAGTTCGCCTGGGCGCGCACGCTTCATGCCGTGGCTTGCCATATAATCCATCTCGCCATGGCAGCCGGCGTCCAGCCAGGCCTGCAGGCCGGCTTCCGCATGCGCCAGGTCGACGTCCGCGATGCGCACGTCGGCGAAACCGAGTTCGGCGCCCCATGTCTTGATGGTGCGCGCAAGTTCGTGCAGGTCGGGTGGGGAGGTCGGCATGGCAGATGGACAACGCGGCGCTTCAAGCGCAAATCAACCCCGTATTTTATTCGATGCAGCCCTTCAAAGCCTATCTTCCCGACGAATCCGCCACCGCCGCGCTGGGCGCGGCGCTGGCGCGCGCGCTCCAGCCCGGCCTGGTGATCTACCTGCACGGCGATCTCGGCGCCGGGAAGACGGCGCTGACCCGCGCCCTGATCCAGGCGGCCGGGCACCGGGGCACGGTCAAGAGCCCCACCTACACGCTGTCCGAGCCCTACCGCGTCGAGCTCGACGGCCAGATCGTGAACATCATCCACTACGACCTGTACCGGATGGCCAGCCCCGAGGAATTCCTGGACGCGGGCTTTCGCGAGGACTTCGACGGCAGGAATATCTGCATCGTCGAATGGCCCGAAAAAGGCGCGCCGGTGTTGCCCTCACCCGACGTCCGCGTGTTGCTCGAGGTCAGCGGGCTCGGCCGTGAGGTAGAATTGCAGGCGTTGTCTGAATTGGGCCTGCTATGTCTCGACCGTCTCGCTTACGTCCCGCCTCCGGCTTGAATCCCGACCTCGCCAACTCGCCGCAGCGCCGCACCCTCCTCAAGGCCGGCGGCACGCTGCTGCTTTCCGTGATCGCACCGCTGCCGGCCAGCGCCGCCCAGATCCTGGCCGTGCGTGTCTGGCCCGCGGCCGACTACACGCGCGTGACGCTGGAAAACGACAGCGAACTCAAGACCCAGCACTTCCTCCTGGCCGACCCGCCGCGGCTGGTGGTGGACATCGATGGCCTGGGCCTGAACAACACGCTCAAGAGCCTGGTCGCCAAGATCGAGCCGAACGACCCCTACATCGGACAGGTGCGGGTCGGCCAGAACCGCCCGAACGTGGTGCGCCTGGTGTTCGACCTGAAGGAAGAGATCAAGCCGGAAGTGTTTACGCTGGCCCCGGTGGCCGGCTACCAGCACCGCCTGATCTTCGACCTCTACCCGACCCGGCCGGTCGATCCGATCGCCGCGCTCATCGAGAAGGGCGACTGGTTCAGCGAGGCGCCGACCTCGGCGGCTGCCGGCAGCGCCAATCCGGCCTCGCCCCTGCCCGCCACGCCGCCGGCCCAGACCGGGGCCGTCCCGGACGCCATCGCCAAGATGGAATCCGAGATGTCGGCCCTGGACGGCACCCCGCCGCCGCAACCGGTGCAGCCGACCCCGTCGAGCGCCGGCGCCAAGGCCGCGCCGCAAAGGGTGGTGCGCATGGTGACCATCGCGCTCGACCCGGGCCACGGCGGCGAAGACCCCGGTGCGATCGGCGCGTCCGGCGCGCGCGAGAAGGACATCGTGCTGGCCGTGGCCAAGCGCCTGAAGGCCAAGCTCGAGCAACTGCCCAACACCCGCGTCATGCTCACCCGCGACGGCGACTACTTCGTGCCGCTCGGCCAGCGCGTGCAGAAGGCGCGCAAGGTGCAGGCCGACCTGTTCGTGTCGATCCACGCGGACGCCTGGATCTCGCCGACCGCGCGCGGCTCCTCGGTGTTCGTGCTGTCCGAGAAAGGCGCCAGCTCGAGCGCGGCGCGCTGGCTGGCGAACGACCAGAACAAGGCCGACCTGGTCGGCGGCGCCAACTTCGCGGCGCAGGACAAGCAGATCGCGAGCGTGCTGTTCGACCTGTCGACCACGGCCCAGATCAACGACAGCCTCAAGCTCGGCAAGGCCGTCCTGCGCGAGATCGGCGGGATCAACCGCCTGCACAAGGCCTCGGTCGAGCAGGCCGGCTTCGCAGTGCTGAAGGCGCCTGACATTCCGTCGATTTTGGTGGAAACTGCATTCATCTCGAACCCCCAGGAAGAAGCCAAGCTGAAGGACGAGGGCTACCAGAACCAGCTGGCTGAAGCCATCACCAAGGGCATCAAGCGCTACTTCGCCGACAACCCGCCGATGGCCAAGAGCCGGCAGACCTGACCCTCAGTGACCATGACCCTAGCCACCCATACCACCGTCGGGCAGTTGCCTGCGATCCGGATCCAGGCGCCGGACGGCGCCGAAGCCACCATCACCCTGTACGGCGCCCACCTGGTCTCGTGGAAGGGCGCGGACGGCCGGGAACGCATGTTCATGAGCGACAAGTCGGCGCTCGACGGCAGCAAGGCCATCCGCGGCGGCGTGCCGGTGATCTTCCCGCAGTTCGCGCAGCAGGGCAGCGGCATGCGCCACGGCTTCGCCCGGGTGAGCAACTGGCGCCTGGAAGACAGCGGGCTGGAAGACGGCGCCGCCTGGGCCAATTTCGACCTGGCGGCGGGCGACCTGCCCACCAGCATCGCCGACGCCTGGCCGCACACCTTCGCGCTGTGCCTGCGCGTGGCGGTGCGCGCCAATCAACTGGACATGGCGCTCACGGTGCGCAACCTGGGCGCCGCGCCCTTCCCCTTCTCGGCGGCGCTGCACACCTACCACCTGGTGCCGGACGTGTGCGAGGTGCGCATCGAGGGCATCTCCTCGGACGAGATCTCGATCCTCGACAAGCTCGACGCGGTGTACCCGCACGTGGCGGGCCGCGCCCAGCTGGCCACGAGCAGCGGCGTGCTGGTGCTGGAGCAGAGCGGCTTCACGGATGCGGTGGTGTGGAACCCGGGCGCGGTGGATGCGGCGGCGCTGCCGGACATGGAGAACGACGAGTACCAGCGCTTCGTGTGCATCGAGCCGGCCGTGCTCGATCCGGTGACGCTGGAGGCGGGGCAAAGCTGGACCGGGACTTACCGCGTCAGCTGAAATGATGAAGTCCGGCGATGCCGGGCTTCTTTTTTGCGCTGGTGGTGCGCTTCGAACTGGGATCCCGGCCTGCGCCGGGATGACGGCTCATATCGTAGTGGCAAGCTCAAACGCCGTCGTTCCCGCGAAGGCGGGAACCCAGTTTTGCCGGCAGACCAACCAGCAACCGTCAGTTCGACTCCTTGATCATCCGTCCGTTACTCGGCTGGATCGGCCGCGCATTGAGCGGATACAGGCGCGAGAACAAGGCCATCTGCGCCGGCGACGCCTGCATGGTCTGCTTCATGACGATCCACAGCACGTCCTCGGTACAGGGCGGCTCGCTCAGGGAACCCATGTAGGTGAAGTATTCGCGCTTCTCCGGCAGCGCCTCGCTCGGGTCGATCAGGATCGACGGCGACACCACCTGGTGCTTTTCCAGCGGCAGGTTGTTCCACACCGTCTGGATCATGGGGTTGGCCTTGCCGCGCTCGAGCAGCACGGCCAGCACCAGCAGCTTGCCCTCGTAGCTGCGATGCACCATGTGGATCACCATCTCGGTGCCCTTGCCGTTGATTCGCTCTTCCGAGGGCCGGTGGAAGTGGAACTGCTGCAGCTCGTAGCTCATGTTGCCGACCGTGAGGAAGTTGCCGCCGCCGACCGTCACCTGGATGGTGTGGCCGTTGTCGATCTCGCTGAACGAGCTCGGGCGGTAGTCGAAGGCGATCTGCTCGAGGTCGACCTTGATGCCGTCGCGCAGGTCGATCGGCGACTGGCGCTTGCCGGTATTGCACTTGGCCCAGTTCGAGTTGATGTTCGACCAATTGGCCGGGCCGTATTCGCCTTCGTAGCTCCAGTGGGTGCCGTTCTTCGGCTTGTTGGCGGCGGCGATCGCGGCTTCGGCTTCCTTGCGGCGTTTCGCTTCGGCCGCCTTGCGCGCCCGCGCGGCCGCGGCGGCGCGCGCCGCCTGCTGCTCGCGCAACTGGGCCAGGCGCTCGGCGATCCGCACCGACAGGTCGACTTCGGATTGTTCGTCTTCGGCCGCCGCGGGCGCAGGGCGGGCAGCGGCGGCGCGGGCATCGGCGGCGGCCGCCAGGGCCTTCATGTCCGGCTTGACCGAGCCGGGAGCCGGCTTGCCTTCGAGGATGGCCTTGACGCTGGCCGTCTTGCCGTCGGTGGGCGTGGGAGCGGGGTCGCTCGCGCTTGCGGAAGCCATGACGAGGCTGCAAGCCAACAGGGCGATGAGGTGGCGCATGAGAATCCAGGGAGTGTCTGTCCTCATGCTTATCGGCAATAAATACGACAAACTTGAGTGCGCTGGAACAAGAACGCCCCGAAAAAATCGTGGCGCTGCCAGGATGACAAGCCGTGGTCTTACCTAGCGCTTCAGCAGGTTGCGGCCGAATTTGTACAAACCGCCGATCGCCAGCGGCACCATTGCCGCCGAAATGCCCACCAACACGATCTCGGTCAGGTGTTCCTTGACCACCGGGACATTGCCGAACAGGTAGCCGGCAGTGACCAGGCTGCCCACCCACAAGACCGCACCGGTCATGTTGAACAGTTGGAAGCGCGGCAGCGTCATCTCGGACACGCCGGCCACCAGCGGCGCGAAGCTGCGCACCACCGGCACGAAGCGCGCCACGATGATGGTCTTGCCGCCGTGCTTCTCGAAGAAGTCGTGGGTGCGGCGCAGCGCGTCCTTGTTGATCCAGCGGTAGTTGTGGGTAAACACGCGGTGGCCGATGGCCCGCCCGACGTAGTAGTTCACGGTATTGCCCGTCACCGCGGCCGTGATCAGGAGCGCCATCAGGAGCGCGAAATTCATCTCGCCGGTGGCGCAGAAGGCGCCCGCGATGAACAGCAGGGTGTCGCCGGGAAGGAAGAAGAAGAGGACCAGGCCGGTTTCGCAGAACACGATCGCGAAGAGCACGATGTACACATAGGTTCCGTACTGGGCCAGGAGCGCGCCCAGCGTCCTGTCGACATGCAGGAGCATGTCGAATAACTGCATCAGATCCATCATCTTCCTAGAGGTTAGCCGCGCATCATACCACCAGTTACCGCCCCGGCAGAGGCGCCGCCCTGCCGCGGCTTTACCTTGCGGCCACATTCCCGCACAATCGTCGGGATAAGCAATCGATAACACCTGGAGACCGCATGACCGCTTCGTTCACCGCATCGTTCACAAGCTCGGGCTTGACCCTCGCCGCCCTGGCCCTGCTGGCCGCCGGCAGCGTCTGCGCCGCCACGGCCAAGCCGGAAAAGGAATTGCCGCCCAAACCCTCTCTGGCCGACGTGGTCAAGGCATCCAAGCCGGCCGACTGGCGCGCGCTGGACCCGGAAAACACGCTGTACATGGACCTGCCGACCGGCCGCGTGGTCATCGAACTGGCCCCGCGCTTCGCGCCGGCCACCGCGGCCAACATCCGCGCCCTGGTGCGCGAGAAGTACTTCGACGACCTGTTCATCATCCGCTCGCAGGACGGCTTCGTGGTGCAGTGGGGCGACCCGGACGAGGAAAACCCGAAGCCGTTCAAGGCCGCCAGGACCGTCAAGGCCGAGTTCACCGCGCCGATGGCGTCGGTCGGCAGCTTCACCCGCCTGAAAGACGGCGACGTGTATGCGCCCCAGGTCGGCCACGTGAATGGCTTCCCGGCCGCGCGTGACCCAGGCCGCGGCCAGGCCTGGCTGGTGCACTGCCCCGCGATGATCGGCGTGGCGCGCGACACCGGGGCCGACTCCGGCAACGGCTCGCAGCTGTACGTCGTCACCGGCCATGCGCCGCGTCACCTCGACCGCAACATCACCGTGGTGGGACGGGTCGTGCAGGGCATGCCGCTGCTTTCAAGCCAGCCGCGCGGCACTGGCGCTGCCGGTTTCTACGAGCAGCCGGAGCAGCGCATGCCGCTCAAGCTGGTGCGCCTGGCCGCCGACGTGCCCGAAGCCGAACGCAGCAAGCTGGAAGTGATGCGTACCGACAGCGCCACCTACCAGGCCGTGGTCGAAGCCCAGCGCAACCGCGGCGGCCCGTGGACCAAGGTCGCGGCCGGCAAGATCGACCTGTGCAACGCGCCGATTCCGGTGCGGGAGCGGTAGGGTGGGCGGGTTTCCCGCCCACGCGTTCAAACAGTGCATGCGTCGCCACTAAGCATCCATAAGTTGAGCGCGCGCGCGATATAATTTGGCGATGAACGCGCCCGCTCCCACCCATCGCCCGATCCAGCAACTCCCCGACCAGCTCATCTCCCAGATCGCCGCCGGCGAAGTGGTCGAGCGGCCATCTGCCGTGGTCAAGGAATTGCTGGAAAACGCCCTCGACGCGGGCGCGACCCAGATCACCGTGCGCCTGGAAGAAGGCGGCGTCAAGCGCATCGCCATCACCGACAACGGCCGCGGCATCGAGCCGGAGCAGCTGCCGCTGGCGCTGGCGCGCCACGCCACCTCGAAAATCGCCTCGCTGCACGACCTCGAACACGTCGGCACGCTCGGCTTTCGCGGCGAGGCGCTGGCCTCGATCGCCTCGGTGGCCGCGGTGCGCATCACCTCGCGCACGCCGGGTGCGGCGCACGCCTGGGAAATCGTCGGCTCGCACGAGGGCACCGTGGCGCCCTCTTCCGGCGCGTTCGGCACCACGATCGACGTGCAGGACCTGTACTTCAACACGCCGGCGCGCCGCAAGTTCCTGAAGTCCGAACAGACCGAATACGGCCACTGCGCCGAAGTCGTGCGCCGCATCGCGCTGTCGCGCCCGGACGTCGCGTTCAGCCTGACGCACAACGGCCGCACCATCGACCACTGGAACGTGAGCGAAGCGGCCAAGCGCAGCGGCCAGATCCTCGGCAGCGATTTCGCCGAGGCGCGCCTGGCCCTCGACGAAGCCGCGGGCCCCTTGCGCCTGCACGGCTACGTCGGCCTGCCGACCGCCTCCAAGGCGCGCGCCGACGGCCAGTTCTTCTACGTGAACGGGCGATTCGTGCGCGACAAGCTCTTGGTGCACGCGGTGCGCGCGGCCTACCAGGACGTGCTGCACGGCGACCGCTTCCCCTGCTACGTGCTGTCGCTCGACCTCGACCCGGCCCTGGTCGACGTCAACGTCCACCCATCCAAGATCGAAGTGCGCTTCCGCGACAGCCGCGCGGTGCACCAGTTCGTGTTCCACGCGGTGCAGCGCGCATTGGCGCAAACCTCGGCCACCGCCCACGGCAGCGCGCCGGCGCCGATCTCCGCCGCCGAAGTGCGGCCCACCGGCACGCCGGTATGGGCGCCGCGCCCGCACGAGCAGACCTCCTTCGGTGCGCAGCTGGCGCCCAGCTTCTCGCCCTCGCCGTTCGCGCCGGGCAGCCGCTGGGACGATCCACGTTCGGCGCCTTCGACTGGCGGCGTGGCGCAGCGTACCGAGGCTTACGGCGCCCTGTTCGCCGCCGGCGGTCCGGCCAGGGCCGAGGCCCCGGTCGGCGTGCCGATATCAAGCTCGGACCGCCCGCTGTCGAACGAAGACTTCCCGCTCGGCTTCGCCCTGGCCCAGCTGCACGGCATCTACATCCTGGCCCAGAACACCAAGGGCCTGGTGCTGGTCGACATGCACGCGGCCCACGAACGCATCCTCTACGAGCAGATCAAGAACGCGCTCGACGCCCGCGCCGAGGGAGAGGAACTGCAAGTGCAGCAGCTCCTGATCCCGGTCACCTTCTACGCCGACGCCATCGAGGTGGCCACCGCCCAGGACCATGGCGACATCCTGAAGACGCTCGGCTTCGACATCGCCGCGCTCTCGCCCACCACGCTGGCCGTGCGCACCGTGCCGACCCTGCTGAAAAACGCCGACGCCCAGACGCTGGCGCGCGACGTGCTGCGCGACGTGCGCGAATACGGCGGCTCGCGCGTGCTGATCGAGCGCCGCAACGAGCTGCTCGGCACCCTCGCCTGCCACACCGCGGTGCGCGCCAACCGCATCCTCTCGACCCAGGAGATGAACGCGCTGCTGCGCCAGATGGAAATCACCGAGCGCTCCGACCAATGCAACCACGGCCGCCCGACCTGGGTCCAGCTCGAGATCTCGGCACTCGACAAACTCTTCCTGCGCGGCCAGTAATCGAATGATGAGCATGAAAAAACCGATGGCCGTGGCCATCATGGGCCCGACCGCGTCCGGCAAGACCGCGGCCGCGCTGGCCATTGCCAGGACCCGTCCGGTCGAGATCATCTCGGTCGACTCGGCCCTGGTCTACCGTGGCATGGACATCGGCACCGCCAAGCCCAGCCCCGAGGAGCTGGCCGCCGTGCCGCACCACCTGATCGACATCATCGATCCATTGGAAGCCTATTCGGTGATGCAGTTCCGCGAGGACGCGATCCGCCTGGTGGGCGAGATCAGCGCGCGCGGCGCCCTGCCGCTGCTGGTGGGCGGCACGATGATGTACTTTAAAGGCCTGACCGACAGCCTGGACGAGTTGCCGACCGCCGATCCTGCGCTGCGCGCCCGGCTCGATGCGGAAGCGGCCAGCATCGGCTGGCCCGGCATGCATGCAAAGTTACGCACGCTCGACCCGGTGACCGCCGAGCGCCTGAAACCCAACGACGCCCAGCGCATCAACCGCGCGCTGGAAATCATCGCCCTGACTGGCAAGCCGATGTCCGAACTGCTGGGCAAGCGCGAGAAGCCCGAGCTGCCGTTCGAATTGATCTCGTTCGCGCTGGAGCCCTCGGACCGCGCCGTGCTGCACGCGCGCATCGCCCAGCGCTTCGACGCCATGCTGGGCGAGCGCGACGACGCGGGACTGGTGGCGGAAGTGGCGCGCCTGCGCGCGCGCGGAGATTTATCGCCAGCCCTGCCCTCGATCCGCTGCGTCGGCTACCGCCAGACCTGGGACTACCTCGACGGCAAGATCGACCGCGCGGAGCTGCGCGAACTGGGCATCATCGCCACGCGCCAGCTGGCCAAGCGCCAGATCACCTGGCTGCGCGCGATGCCGGAGCGGATCGTGATAGACTGCCTCGGTACGGACCCGACGGGCGAGCTGATGCACAAGCTCAGTCAGTTGGAAAAATGACATTGGCGCGAGATTTTTGCGTCGCAGATCGGCGTCCAGCCTTGACAGGCGGCGCGCCGGCATCGATAATGCCTGCCGTTGCGGTGATATAGCTCAGCTGGTTAGAGCACAGCACTCATAATGCTGGGGTCGGTGGTTCAAGTCCACCTATCACCACCAGACACAAACGGCCCGGTTCTCGCGAACCGGGCCGTTTGCTTTTCGGGATCGACTCAGTGCTTCTTGCCGCCACCCGAGATCTTGTTCTCGGTGGCCCAGGCGCGCCGTTCGGCTTCCTTCTTCGGCACACCCTTCTGCTCGTAGCCTTCCTCGATGTGCTTGACCTGGCGCTTCTGCTTGTCCGTGTAGGACGATTTATCACCTTGAGGCATGATGATTCTCCTTTTCATGGTGGGATGGTCCACGATGAAAGGCTACGCTCCCGCCCGCCCCTGTAACGTTCGGTATCTCACGCAAGCAGGGGTTCTACTCAGCCGTAAAGGATTCGTCCAGCGCATAGTCGCCGCGCGCCAGGCCTTCGAGGACGGCGCCGGCCTGCTGCAGGTAATCCGACGGCACCAGGATGCGCACGCCGCCCAGGGCCGGGGCCAGCAGCAGGTCGGTCTGCATCAGGTGGGCGTCGGCCAGCACGGCGGGGATGCCGGCGGCGACCAGGCAGCCCTGGGCCAGCGTCGCGTCCATCGGTACCAGGTACCTGGCGATGATGAACAGGTCGCGGCCGGGAATCTGGACGACCTCCGGGTTGGCGGCCAGCCAGGCGTTCAGTGCGAGTTCTTGCATGCGACCCTCTCTTTTACCGTTCGGTCAAAACAGCGCAGGCACCTGTGACAGCAGGTACAGGGTGACGCCGATCAGGCCACCGACGATGGTGCCGTTGATGCGAATGTACTGCAAGTCCTTACCGATGTTGAGTTCGATTTGCCCGGACATCTCGCGATTGTCCCATTGTTTCACCGTATCGGCGATATGGCGCGTCAGGAAGCCGGCGAACTCGGGGGCAATGCCGCGCGCGGCCGATTCCAGGTTCTCGTTCAGGGAAGCGCGCAGCTGCGGGTCCTCGGCCAGCACCTTGCCGACCCAGGCCCCGGTCGCCACCAGGCGCCGGCGCAGGCTCGATTCCTCGCTATTCAGGTCCTTCTTCACCCAGCCTTTGAGCTCGTCCCACAGCGTGGCGAGATAGCCATTGAGCGTCTCGTCGCCCAGCAGATAGGCCTTGATCTCGTCGGCCCTGGCGGCAAACGCTGGATCGCGCTTCAGGCGTTCGATGAATTCCTGGGTGAACGCGTCGAAGCGCTGGCGCAAGGGGTGGGACGGATCGCTTGCCACCTTGTTCAGGATGCCGGAGGCGAGCCGCACGGCCAGGCCGGCGCCCTTGCGCCCGATGAGTTCGGAGGGGAGCATGCTCTCGATTAAAGCGTAGTCTTCCTTGAGCCAGTCGACGATGCCCTGCGCGACCGTGGCCTGGGTCTCGGCATTGTCGAGCAGGCGCGCCAGCTGGGTGATGCCTTCGTCGAGCAGCTCCTGGTGGCGCCCGTCGCGCGTCAGGCTCTCCAGGATGGTGCCGGCCGACTTCGACAAATCGACGCTGTTCACCATGGCGTGCACGGCGCGCCGGATGAAACCCTGCACCGCGCTGTCCTCGATGAAGTCGAGCATCCAGATGCCGACCCGCACCAGGTGCTGGCCCAGCAGCTCGGTATTGGCGGGCTTGACCAGCCAGTCGGCCACCTTCTGCACCGGGTCGTGGCGCCGGATCAGGCGCAGGATCGATTCGGTGTCGAGGAATTTCTCATGGACGAACAGCGCCAGGTTGTCGGCGATGCGCTCCTTGTTCTTCGGGATGATCTCGGTATGGCGCGAGACGATCGGGATCGGCACGCGCTTGAACAGGGCCACCACCGCGAACCAGTCGGCCAGGGCGCCGACCATGGCGGCTTCGGAGAAGGCGCGCAGCAGGCCGGTCCACCAGTTCTGGGGCAGGAACAGGGTCAGCACGAACAGCGAGGCCGCGCCCGCGAAGAACGCGAGCGCCAGCATCTTCGATCGCCGCAGTTCGGCTTCTTTCGTCATAGGCTCCGGGTTTCGTAGGGTGGGCGGGTTTCCCGCCCACCCTACGAATGCTATATGACTTCGCTGGCTCTCAGCGCTTCGATTGACTCGGCAGTAAAACCCCAGTCGGCCAGGATCGCCTCGCTGTCCTCCCCCGGGCTGCGCGGCGCGCCGGGGGTGGCGGGGGCGCTGCGGCTGAAGCGCGGCGCCGGCGCCGGCTGGGTGACGCCGTCGATCTCCACGAAGGTGCGCCGGGCCGCGTTGTGCGGGTGGCGCGGCGCCTCGATCAGGTCGAGCACGGGCGCGAAACACACCTCGGTGCCCTCCAGCAGGCGGCACCATTCGTCGCGCGTCTTCGTGAGGAACAGCTCCGCGAAACGCTGCCGCAGCTCGGGCCAGTGCGCCTTGTTCCAGCGCTTGGTAAACAGCGGATCGCCCTGGCCGGTGAGCTTCAATAGCGTGGCGAAGAACTGCGGCTCGATGGCGCCGATCGAGATGAACTTGCCGTCGCTGCAGGCATAGGTGTCGTAGAAGGGCGCGCCGCCGTCGAGCAGGTTGCCTTCGCGCTGGCCGCTCCAGCTGCCGGCGCTGCGCAGGCCGTACATCATGGCGCCCAGCAGCGCAGCGCCGTCGGTCATGGCGGCATCCACCACCTGGCCCTGCCCCGACTTGCGCGCCTCCAGCACCGCGCAGACGACGCCGAAGGCCAGCATCATGCCGCCGCCGCCGAAGTCGCCCACCAGGTTCAGGGGCGGGGGCGGCGGGCTGTCGGCGCGCCCGGTCGCGTACAGCATGCCCGACAGGGCGACGTAATTGATGTCGTGCCCCGCCGCCTGCGCCAGCGGCCCGGTCTGGCCCCAGCCGGTGACGCGGCCATAGACCAGCTTCGGATTGCGCTCCAGGCAGTCGTCCGGGCCCAGCCCGAGGCGCTCCATCACGCCCGGCCGGAAGCCTTCGAGCAGCACGTCGGCCTGCTCCACCAGGCGCATCGCGGCGCAGCGCCCGGCCGCCTTCTTGAGGTCGAGCGCCAGCGAGCGGCGCCCGCGCGCCATCACGTCGTGGCGCGTGCCCAGCACCGGGTAGGGCGTGTCCGCGCCGGGACTGGCCTTGCGGTCGATGCGGATCACCTCCGCCCCCATGTCCGCCAGCATCATCGCGGCGAACGGGCAGGGGCCGATGCCGACCATCTCGACCACCCGTACTCCTGACAATGGTCCTGCCATGTTGAGATCTCCTTCAGAGGGAACGGGCGATGATTTCTTTCATGATCTCGTTGGCGCCGCCGTAGATGCGCTGCACCCTGGCGTCCACGTACATCTGGGCGATCGGGTATTCCAGCATGTAGCCGTAGCCGCCGAACAGCTGCACGCACTGGTCCACCACCTTGCACTGCAGGTCCGAGATCCAGTATTTCGCCATCGAGGCGCGCACGGTGTCCATGCGTCCGGCCAGCATGTCCTCGATGCAGCGGTCGATGAAGATGCGCGCGACCGTCGCCTCGGTCTTGATCTCGGCCAGCACGAAGCGGGTGTTCTGCATCTCGATGAGGGCCTGGCCGAAGGCCTTGCGCTCGCGCGTGTGCTCGACCGTGAGCTGCAGGGCGCGCTCGATGGCGGCCACGCCGCATACGCCCAGGATGGTGCGCTCGTAGGGCAGCTCGGTCATGAGCTGGGCGAAGCCCCTGCCCTCCTCGCCTCCCAGCACGTTTTCCAAAGGCACATGGGCCTCGTCGAAGAACAGCTCGCAGGTGTCCTGGCCCTTCTGGCCGACCTTGTCCAGGATGCGGCCGACGCGAAAGCCCGGGTTGTCCTTCGTTTCCAGCAGCAGCAGGGAGACGCCCTTGGCGCCCGCGCCCGGGTCGGTCTTGGCCACCACCAGGATCAGGTCGGCCATGTAGCCGTTCGAGATGAAGGTCTTGGAGCCGCTCACGCGGTAGCCATCAAGGCCGCGCACGGCGCTTGTACGGATGCCTTTCAGGTCCGAGCCGGCGCCCGGCTCGCTCATGGCGATCGCCGCTATCATCTCGCCGCTCGCCAGCCGCGGCAGGTACTTGCGCTTCTGCTCCTCCGTGCCCTGGTTCAGCAGGTAGTGCGCGACGATGGCGTGGACGTGGATGCCGAAAGCGGTGTCGCCGCCGTAGGACAGCTCCTCGAACACCACCGCCATGTGGGCGAAGCTGCCGCCGGCGCCGCCGTATTCTTCCGGGATGTCGGCCAGCAGCAGGCCCATCTCGCCGGCCTTGCGCCACAGGTCGCGGTCGACGTGCCGCTGCTCGCGCCAGGCATCCTGGTGCGGCGTGATCTCGCCAGCCACGAAGCGGCGCACGGCGTCGCGGAACGCGGCCAGTTCATCGTTCATCCAGGGGGACGTGATATCCATGCGCGTCTCCTCAGCCGTTGCGGTACATGGTGACGACGCAGGCGCCGCCCAGGCCCAGGTTGTGCTGCAGCGCCACGCGCGCGCCCTCGACCTGGCGCGCCTCGGCAGTGCCGCGCAGCTGGTGGGTCAGCTCGTAGCACTGGGCCAGGCCGGTGGCGCCCAGCGGGTGCCCTTTCGAGAGCAGGCCGCCGGACGGATTGGTGACCACCTTGCCGCCATAGGTGTTATCGCCCTCGCGGATGAACTTGTCGGCGCCGCCTTCCGGGCACAGGCCCAGGGCTTCGTAGGTGATCAGTTCGTTGTGCGCGAAGCAATCGTGCAGTTCCACCACGTCCAGGTCTTGCGGGCCGAGGCCGGACTGCTCGTACACCTGCTGCGCGGCAGAGCGGCTCATGTCGTAGCCGACCAGGCGCATCATGTCGCCGCCCTCGAAGGTATTGGGGCGGTCGGTGGTCATGGCCTGGGCGGCGATGTGGACGTCGTGGCGCAGTCCGTGGCGCAGCGCGAACTCGCCCGACACCAGGAGCGCCGCTGCGGCGCCGCAGGTCGGCGGGCAGGCCATCAGGCGCGTCATCACGCCCGGCCAGATCGCGGGGGCATCGAGCACGTCCTGGGCCGTGACCTCCTTGCGCAGCAGCGCCAGCGGGTTGTTCACGGCGTGGCGGCTGGCCTTGGCGCGGATGCGGGCGAAGGCTTCGAGCGGCGTGCCATATTTGTCCATGTGCGCCAGGCCCGCGCCGCCGAAGTAGCGCAGCGCCAGCGGGATGTCCGGCTTGCCGACCAGGCGGTCGGTGACCTCGTCAAAGGCGTCGAAGGGCGTCGGGCGGTCGGTGAACACCGAGCCGAGCGCGCCGGGGCTCATCTGCTCGAAGCCGAGCACCAGCACGCACTCGGCGGCGCCGCTGGCGATCGCCTGGCGCCCGAGGAACAGCGCGGTCGAGCCGGTCGAACAGTTGTTGTTGACGTTGACGATCGGGATGCCGCTCATGCCCACCGCGTACAGGGCTTTCTGGCCGCTGGTCGAATCGCCGTAGACGTAGCCCGCATAGGCCTGCTCCACCTGGTCGTAGACGACGCCGGCGTCTTCCAGCGCGGCGCGCGCCGCCTGCGCACCCATCTCGTGGTAGGGGCTGCTTGCGCCCGGCTTGGCGAAGGGGATCATCCCGACGCCGCTGACATACACCTTCCGCATCCTGTCTCCTGTTTCTTGACTAGGTCGAGCGACCTACTATTGCTCAATTATAGGTCAGTCGTACCATGAGCGGTATGCCTCTGCGATAATCGTGCGATGCCTCCCATTCCCGACGATTCGATCGATAATGCCCTGCGCAACAAAGCCTCCACCACGACCGAGAAAGGCTTCGGGCGCGCGGTCGAGATCCTGCTGGTGGCGCGCCGCCTGCTGGCCGCCGAAGGCTATGCCGGGCTGACGATGCGGCGCGTGGCCCAGGAAGCCGGGATGAGCCTGTCGAACCTCCAGCATTACTACGGCAGCAAGGAGCAACTGCTCGAAGCCCTGCTCCTGACCACGATGGACGAGTTCCAGGCCAAGATGGACCGGATCGCGGTGGCGATGGCCGGCCGGCCGCAGGTGGAGCGTTTCCTCACCACGGTCGACATGTTCCTCGACGAGATCACCGAGCCCACCATGCATGCGATCTTCTTCGAGATCTGGGCGCTGGCCTCGCGCCATCCTTTCGCCTCCAGCCTGATGGGCAAGATGATCGGGCGCGAGCGCAAGGCGGTGTATGGCCTGATCCACGGCCTGAATCCGGACATCGACGACGCCCGCTGCATGGAGCGCGCGGTGCTGATCGTGGCGCAGATCCAGGGGCTGATGCTGTTCCGGCTGGACCGCAATGCGCGTCCGGAACAGTACGCCGCGGTGCGCGCCTCCCTGCACAAAGTGCTGCTATCCCTCGCAACCGTGCTGTGATTTGCCGCTAATTGCCGCAAAGTCGTCCAAAAATACCGCTGAGCACTTGTCCGTCGCGTATACTCGTGGGTTTGTCAATTTGCCACGGGGGCCGCACGGATGCACCATGAACTCAGTTTGATCACCACCATCGCCGCGGCGCTGGGCTTCGGCCTGGTGTTCGGCATGCTCGCCATACGTCTTCGACTGCCAGCGCTGGTCGGCTACCTTGCCGCCGGCGTCCTGATCGGCCCCGCCACGCCGGGTTTCGTCGCGGACGTAGCGCTGGCATCCCAATTGGCGGAGATCGGGGTGATGCTGCTGATGTTCGGCGTCGGCCTGCACTTCTCGCTGGGCGACCTGCTCGACGTGAAGAAGATCGCCCTGCCCGGCGCGCTGCTGCAGATCGGGGTGGCGACGGCGATGGGCATCGGCCTGGCCCACTGGTGGGGCTGGGGCCTGGGTGCCGGACTGGTGTTCGGCCTGGCGCTGTCGGTGGCCAGCACCGTGGTGCTGCTGCGGGCCCTGGAGGCGCGCGGCGTGCTCGATTCCATGAACGGCCGCATCGCGGTGGGTTGGCTGGTGGTCGAGGACCTGGTGATGGTGCTGGTGCTGGTGATGCTCCCGGCCCTGGCCGGACCGCTGGGCGGCCGTGGCGACGCCGGCGCCGAACTGTGGCCGGCGCTGGGCAAGACCCTGCTGCAGGTGGGCGCCTTCGTGGCCTTCATGCTGGTGGTCGGGCGCAAGATTTTCCCGTGGTTCCTCTGGAAGGTGGCCAAGACCAACTCGCGCGAACTGTTCACGCTGTCCGTGATCGCCGCGGCGGTCGGCATCGCCTTCGCTTCGTCGGCGCTGTTCGGCGTGTCGTTCGCGCTGGGCGCCTTCTTCGCCGGCATGGTGCTGCGCGAGTCCGAGTTGAGCCACCGCGCGGCGGAAGAATCGCTGCCGCTGCGCGACGCGTTCTCGGTGCTGTTCTTCGTCTCGGTCGGCATGCTGTTCGACCCGATGGTGCTGGTGCAGTACCCGCTGGAGGTGCTGGCGACCGTGGCGATCATCCTGTTCGGCAAGTCGCTGGCCGCCTTCGTGCTGGTGCTGGCGCTGCGCTATCCGATCAACACCGCCGTCACCGTATCGGCCAGCCTGGCCCAGATCGGCGAATTCTCCTTCATCCTGGTCGCGCTGGGCATGCAGCTGGAACTGCTCCCCAGCCTGGGCCAGAACCTGATCCTGGCCGGCGCCATCATCTCGATCGCGGTCAACCCGCTGATGTTCAGCCTCGCCTCGCCGCTGGAAAAATGGCTGCAGTCCAGGCCCGAACTGGCGCGCAAGCTGGAGCGCCCGGCCGACCCGCTGGCCGAGTTGCCGATGGAGACGGGACGCGAGAAGCTGAACGGACAGGTGGTGCTGGTGGGCTTCGGCCGCGTCGGCCGCCGCATCGCCGACGACCTGGCGGCGCGCGGCGTGCACTTCGTGGTGGCGGAGCAGAACCGCGAGGTCGTCGAGCAGTTGCGCGGGCGCGGCATTCCCGCGGTGGCCGGCAACGCGGCCGAGCCGGCGGTGCTGATCCAGGCCCACATCACGCACGCGGCCCTCCTGGTGATCGCGACGCCCGATACCTTCCATGTACGCCGGATGGTGGAGATCGCACGCATGCTCAACCCCGCGGTCAAGGTGGTGGTGCGCTCGCACAACGAGGGCGAGGCGGCGCTGCTGCGCGAGGAGACCGGCGGCAAGGTATTCGTCGGCGAGCAGGAGCTGGCGGCCAGCATGACGCGGCACGTGATGGAGACGCTCGAGGAGCGGGCGGCGGCGCATTGAAGTGTAGGCCGGGCGGCAATATCGAAGTCCGGCACTCTGCCCCCCTTATCTCCACCAACGTCATCCGGCGAAGGCCGGGATCCAAGTTCGTTGGGTCACTTCGGCGGGTGCACGCAAGCGGTAGTGGACTGCGAAGGAAATGGGATTCCGGCCTTCGCCGGAATGACGGTCTTTAGGCCACCAGATCTCAGCCATAAAAAAAACCCGCCGGGCTTGCGCACGGCGGGTTGAATAACAGCAAGGAAAAATCTTCAGACTCAGGCCGCTACGACCTCTTCCACGCACAGCTTGAGGTTGGCATGGCGGCCGAGCAGCTGCGAGTTGATCAGCTCGCTGCGCTCTTCCAGCAGCGCGAACACCGCGTCTTTCGAGAGCACATACTCTTCCATCAGGGTGTCCTTGAGCGATTCGATCACCAGCTTGTAGTCGCGGATCGCGTTCAGGGTGTAGCTGTAGAGCTCGTCGGCCTTTTCTTCCACCAGGTGGAGCAGGTGCTCGCCGCCCATGTCCTTCTGCAGCTGGCTGTAATCCAGCTTGGAGCGCGAGTACATCGACAGGCGGCCCACCATCAGGTTCAGCATCTTGGTGATCTTCTCGATGTCGTTCTGGCTGCCCACCGAGATGCCGCGCGGGCCGTAGAACAGTTCTTCAGCCGCCACGCCGCCGTACAGGCCGATCACGTCGCGCTCCAGTTCTTCCAGGGTGCGCAGCGACATGTCCTGGCCCGACTGCAGCACGTAGCCCAGCGCGCCGATCTTCGACACCGCCTCGGTGCTGATCTTCAGCAGGTGCGACTTTTCCTTCACTTCGGCCAGGCTCATGCCGGCGCGCAGGTAAGGATCGATCTGCATGAAGAAGTGACCCAGTTCGTGCAGGGCGATGCGCTCGCGCTGCTTGGTCTTCTCGGCCGTGGTGGCGCGGTCGGTCAGGCCGATGGTGGCGCGCTCATAGGCACGGAACAGCAGGTTCGTGTTGATGATCGTCTTTTCCTGGATCGACAGCATCGACGCGCGCTCGACCACGGTTTCCAGCAACGCCGGGCTCAGGTTCTGGGTGATTTCCGCCACCTGGTCCAGGTTGGTGTCGCTCCAGTCGACCAGGCCTTCCTTCTTGCGGGCCAGGAAGCTGCGCAGCAATTCCTTGCGCTCGCCCTTGTTCGGCAGGCGGAAGTTGATCTTGACCGAGAAGCGGCGCAGCATCGCTTCGTCCATCTCGGTGTTCGAGTCGTCGAAGTTCGAGGCGACCACCCAGATCACGCCCTGGCCCTTGTCGCTCTTCACGCCGTCCAGCAGGCCCAGCAGGGTGTTGGCGGTATCGTCTTCCCACTTCTTTTCGCTGCGGCCGCGTGGCATGAACAGGGTCTGGGCTTCATCCAGGAAGATGATGCACTTGCCCTTGGCGCAAGCCTTCTTGTACAGCGCGTTGAGCGCCTTCGAGCCGCCGCCGACGTAGCCCGACTCCAGCGCCGAACCCGAAGCCGAGATCAGCGGCATGTCGAGGCGCTTGGCCAGGTAGCCGACCAGCTTGGTCTTGCCGGTGCCGGCCGGACCGGTCAGCATCACGTTGAAGGGCTTGTCGATGTTGTGCGACTGGTATTCGTCGCGGTTGCGGATCATGTCTTCCAGGTGCAGGACTTCCTGCTTGATGTCGTCCATGCCGATCAGGTCGTCCATGCTGCCCTTGAGCTTGTCCGGGGTGATGACCGAGGCGCTCATGCCCATGCCCGGCACGCCGAACTTGAGCAGGTACAGGACCAGCAGCAGCACGCCGATGGTCAGGCCGTAATTTTTCAGGAAGGTACCGGCGGTATCAAGCGCGGTGGCGCCGTCGTCCATCACGGCCTTGTGGCTGGCCAGGTAGTCGTCCTTGGCGATCGAATACGGGATCGCGTTCTTCAGCAGTACCTCGCGCTCGAGCGACAGGTGCGAGGTGCTCGGCACCTTGACCACGTGGATCGCGTCGGCATCCTTGAACTTGTAGACGTAGCGCGGCGACTCCGACAGCGGCTTGGCGATCAGGAGGTATTCCAGGCGCTCTTTCTGGGCAGCCAGTTCGGTGATCTCGGCAATATTTTGTGACTGCACCACAGGATTCGGATTCTGGGGCACGGTCGATTTCCAGATTGCTACCGCCGCAATCACACCGAGCAGCGCCGCCAGCGAAATGCGGACGTAGATACTCTTGAATGCGTTCTTGAAAGCAATCTGAAGTTGGGCGAAATTCGGCATCGTTTGATCTTTAGCAAAGTTGTCGGACAGCGGTACTTCTGGGAGCCGTGCCGGCGTGGTCTCTCGCGGGATCGGCGTGCGGCGCGTGGCGGCCGCTTTGTAGTCCAAACGTGTACGTTTGGTATTGTTTTGATGCCCGAAGGCAATGGGATAAGGAGACTATACCTGCAAAAAAAACCGACGTGTATACCGTGCGAAGAAAAAAATGACGATCGCAACGATAGTGATCAGCCTACCAATGAAAATCATTGGCAGATGATCAGCAAAACTTATCGAACTTTTAAATAAATTCGCTTTTATTGCAAAAACCGCATGTTAAAACCACTATCGCCTTGCAATAATGTCAGGATACCCGCGAGGCTAATCTGCGACAGCATGATTTCTTTGACTGATCGCAACATGCACGCATCTTCCAGCAAACTGATGACTTCTTTAGACAACTCAGCAATTCAATTGAGCGCAGCAATTTGCCCACTTTTGCTATGCTGATTTCACCGGAATGCGGCACTGCGACCGTTTATAGATGGAGTTGCCTGGGCCGAATCCAAGTCGTCATGCAGGCAAAGAGCAAGCAAGAATCGAGCAACAGCAAGAGGAACGGCTATGAAAAGATACGCATTGGCAGCAGCACTGGCGATCTGCCTCGGCAGTCCCGCGCAAGCTGCCCTGATCGACCTCTCTACCAGCAACCAGGCCGCGGCGCGCGTACAGCAACCGGTACGCAATCTGGCGGTCACCCAGCGCCAGGATATCGTGGCGCCGCCGGCGAACATGTCGGAACTGCCCGAACCCGAAGTGTTCGCGATGATGTTGCTGGGGCTGATCCTGATCGGCTACAAGGCGGGGCGCGACAGCAGCGAGAAGTTCAAGTAGGCGCCAAGCCCTGGCGCGCCTTTGTCCGGCGCGACCGGACAAAGGTCCTCAGGCTTCGGCGCACAGGGCATGCAGTTTCAGCAGCGTATTCCAATTACGCGACGTCGTTCCATCCCCAAGAAGTTTCCCCAGAGACGTAGCCGCAGCGCTATCCAACATCCCTTCCGGACACCAGACATAGGCAGCACGCTCGCCCAGTGCAAGCTGCTCGCAGCCCCAGTCCCGGCTGTCGAGCGCAGCCAGCTTGTCGCGCTGCGCGGGCGCACCCAGCAGGAACACGATCAGCCGTGCGTGGTCGGTCGCCACGCCGAGCAGCGGATTGCCGTCGATGATGGCGCCCAGTTCCTCGCGGCCGAGCACGAACACGCGCGCCGCCACGCCGAGCCTGAGCACCAGGGCCTCCTCGATCGCCCGGGCGGCCTCCTGCGCCGTGACGCCTTGCGCCCGGAACACCAGGTTGCCGCTGTTGAGCAGGCTGCGCACGCCGGTATAGCCCAGGCCCTCGACCAGCAGGCGCAGGTCGGCCATGGCGATCCGCTTGGCACGTCCGACGTTAATTCCTCGCAAGAATGCGACGTAGCAGGGGCTGTTCATGGGCGCGATCCTACCCGAGGCGATCCCGCCGTGGCGCATTGCTTGCGGGCCGGCGGGCTCAGGCGAGGCCTTCGGCCCGCAGCGCTTCCTGCACGGCCGGGATAGCGCCGACTCTCGCCTGGTAGGCCTGCAGGGCCGGCCAGTCATTCAGGTCGAACCTGGCGAACTGCGCCCAGTTCAGCACGGTGAACAGGTAGGCGTCGGCGATGGTGAAGCCGTCGCCCATCAGGAAGGCGCGGCCTTCCAGCTTGCCGGCCAGATAGCCCAGCGGACGCGCCAGTGCCGCCCATGCCGCGGTGCGCCCTTCTTCGCTGCAGCCCGGGGTGAACAGCGGCGTGAAGCGCTTGTGCACCTCGGTAGCGATGTAATTGAGCCATTCCATGACCTGGTAGCGCTCGAACGTCCCGTAGGCCGGGGCCAGGCTCGCGCCGGGGACCTGGTCGGCGATGTACTGCAGCAGGACCGCGGCCTCGGTCAGCACCCTGCCGTCGTCCAGTTGCAGGGCCGGCAGCGCGCCCTTGTCGTTGACGTCGCGGAAGTCGCCGCCGCTGGCAATCGCCTTGGTCTTCAGGTTGACGCGCTCGACCGAGAACGGCAGGCCGGCTGCGATCAGCGCGATGTGCGGGGCCAGCGAGCAGACGCCCGGACTGATATAGAGCTTCATGGTTTCCTTTCATGATGGGTGCGACGCGGTCGCAAATGGCAAGCGTACAACATTTCGCCGTGCCTGCTGCGTGAACGCCACAACACCTGCGCCGGCACGGGTAGCGGCTCGTCCCCAATGTTAAGATCATTCGGGTCATTGAAAGCAGGAAAGAACAGGAGAAAACATGAGCGATAGCTACGAACTGGTGCCGCTGGCGCACCTGTATCCGGGCATGGTGCTCGCCGATGCGCTGCTCGATGCGCACGGGAACGTGCTACTGGCGGAAGGCGCCGTGCTGGGCGAGGCGACCATCCTGTCGCTGTCGCGGCATGGCGTCGGCGCGGCACCGATCCGCCGCGCCACTCCCCTGAGCCAGCCCGAGCCGGCCGTGGTCCAGGCGCGCCTGGACCATCTGTTCCGCCGCAACGAGCGCGACGACCATGCGGACTGGGCTACCGGCCTGATGCGCCGCTACGTCGAGGATTACCGCCTGCGGCGCGGGGTGGCGCCATGAACGCGGCAGTTGACAAAGATAACAAGGACGACCAGCGCGGCCCGATAGCCGGCGCCGACATCCTCGGCGCCGTCGAGGACCTGCCCTCGCTGCCGGCCGTGGTCATGGAACTGCTCGGCAGTCTCGACCAGGAAGACGCCGACATCGCCGTGCTGGCAAAGAAGGTTTCGAACGACCCGGCGCTGACGGCCAAGACCCTGCGCCTGGCCAACTCCTCGGCCTTCGGCCTGCAGGTCAAGGCGACCACGATCCAGCAGGCCATGACTTATCTCGGCTTCGAGGCCACGCGCAACCTGATCACGACGGCCGCGCTGACCGGCTGCTTTCCGGCCGGCCGCTGCCCGGGCTTCAACGACAAGGCCTTCTGGCGCCATTCGATCGCGACCGCCGCCTGCGCCCGCGCGCTGGCGCGCCGGGTGCGCTTCAATGCCGACTACGCCTTTACCGCCGGCCTGCTGCACGACATCGGGCGACTGGCGCTGGTGTCACGCTTTCCGGAGCGCTACCAGGCGGTGCTGTCGCTGCGCGACAAGATGGACTGCGAGCTGATCGATGCGGAACGTGCCCTGCTGGGCGTCGACCACGTCGATGCCGGGGTGGCGCTGGCCGTGCACTGGCATTTTTCGGACACCATGCGCCAGGCGATCGCCTACCACCATGCGCCGGAGGCGGTGGGCGCCGGTTTCCTGGCCACGATCGTGCATGTGGCGAGCGCGGTCGTGCATGCGCTGGACTTGGCCGGGAATCCGGACGAACTGGTGCCGCGCGTGTCCTCGGTGGCCTGGACGGCGCTGGGCATGGCGGAGGAAGCGTGGCTGCAGGTCTTCCATGAAACCGAACTGCAGTACGAGGAGATGTCGGCCATCCTGATGGCCTGAAGAAAAGACTTGAGCGCAACGAGCGTGCGCAGGAAAATGCCGGCCCGACCGGCGCGGCACTGCGTTCAGGACGCGGTGCCGCAACCCGCTGGCGCCGAAGGCATGACAGGCGCGGCTGTCATGCCCACGGCATCAGTGAGCATAATTGCCGGTCGACGGATTCGCCTCGTTACCTTGCTGCTGTGGCTGCTGCGCTTGCTGTTGCTGCTGGGCTGCCGCTGCGGCGGCTGCCTGGGCTGCCTTCTCTTCTGGCTTCGGGCGGCCTTGTGCGTCCGACAGGCGATACTTGGTGCGGCGATCGCCCATCAGGTCGCGCAGGTCACGGATGCTCATCCCGGTCACCTCGTGCATGCGGATCAGCAGCGAAGCGCCGACCGGCAGGCGGTGGTGACGGATCTTGCTGATGACCGGCGGCGCAACTTCGAGCATGCGCGACAGCGCGGCGTCATTCTTCAGCTGCATTTTTCCGAGCAGGATGTCCAGCAGATGGTTCGGGTTGTAGCTTTCCTGCGAAGACAGAGCATGATGCTGTTGTGCCATGATGTTTACCTCTTCAGTTTGGTTAAAATAGTTCCTTCACGAACTTTTGTTAAAGACTACATTTCGTCAACATAAGTTCCCGGACTACCCTTCGGAAATTAAACAGGTTGAGCCTGAATTTCTCCTTAAGAAACGTACCGGATTGCATGCCCCCGCGTACCCTCTCCGCATGCGCACTTGTCTTTCAAACAAATTATCAGGCTCATACGTCCACAGTACAGCCGAGCGGCGCATGTGACTCATTGTCAGAAATCAAGCTATCGTGCGGAAAGCTTGTCACATAGGCATTTCAGCACATGGGGATTATTTGTGGCGCACGCAAGAGATTTCTGCAATAAATTTTCCTAGCTAGAAGTTGGACAGAACCTATTGATTTACAAGAAGAAAGAATCGATTCCAACATGATCATTTTCAATGAATCGGGCGCATTTGCTCATCATCTCACATTTAACAATCTGAGCAGCTTTGCAACGACTTTAGGTTAAGAAATTTATCGTTCCTGATGGCATCAGAAATTCGCGCGCACGCGCGGATGTCAGGGCGATCGGGCGAAGTACGGTAAACTGAGCACCTGTTTTGCTAAAGCATTAGCTCCTCTTTCAACACGGCACTCCATGCAGAAAAAAGTATTCATCAAGACCTTCGGCTGCCAGATGAACGAATACGATTCGGACAAGATGGCGGACGTCCTCGGCGCATCCGATGGACTGGTCCGTACCGACTCGCCCGAAGACGCCGACGTCATCCTGCTGAACACCTGCTCGGTGCGCGAAAAAGCGCAAGAGAAAGTGTTTTCCGACCTGGGCCGCTTCAAGGCGCTCAAGCGCGACAAGCCGGACCTGGTGATCGGCGTGGGCGGCTGCGTGGCCTCGCAGGAAGGGGAAGCCATCGTCAAGCGTGCGCCGCACGTGGATGTGGTATTCGGGCCGCAGACCCTGCACCGCCTGCCGCAGCTGATCCGCGAGCGCCGCCATAGCGGCAGCGCCCAGGTCGACATCAGCTTCCCGGAAATCGAGAAGTTCGACCACTTGCCGCCAGCCAAGGTGGAAGGTCCGGTCGCCTACGTCTCGATCATGGAAGGCTGCAGTAAATATTGCAGCTACTGCGTGGTGCCCTACACCCGCGGCGAGGAAGTCTCGCGTCCGTTCGAAGACGTGCTGACCGAGTGCGCCGGCCTGGCCGCCCAGGGCGTGAAGGAAATCATGCTGCTGGGCCAGAACGTGAATGCCTACCGCGGCACGATGGAAGGTGGCGCGGGTGACGGTGAGATCGCCGACTTCGCCCTGCTGCTGGAATACATCGCCGACATTCCCGGCATCGAGCGCCTGCGCTACGTCACCAGCCATCCGAAGGAATTCACCCAGCGCCTGATCGATGCCTACGCCAGGATCCCGCAGTTGGTGAACCACATCTACCTGCCGGTGCAGCACGGTTCCGACCGCGTGCTCGGCGCCATGAAGCGCGGCTATACCGCCCTCGAATACAAGTCGATCATCCGCCGCATCCGCGCGGTGCGCCCGGAGATGGCCTTCTCGTCCGACTTCATCGTCGGCTTCCCGGGCGAAACCGATGCCGACTTCGACGCCATGATGAAACTGGTCGAGGACGTCGGTTTCGACAACAGCTTCAGCTTCATCTTCAGCAAGCGCCCGGGCACCCCGGCCGCCAACCTCGAGGACGATACCCCGCACGAGGTCAAGCTGGCCCGCCTGCAGCGTTTGCAGGCCTTGATCGACGCGAATACGCGCAAATATAGTGCGGCCATGGTCGGCAGCGTCCAGCGCGTGCTGGTCGAAGGCCCGTCCAAGAAAAACCCGGAACAGCTGCAAGGCCGTACCGAAAACAACCGCGTGGTCAACTTCAGCGCCGGCGACGATGCCGGCCTGGTCGGACAACTGGTCGACGTGCGCATCGTGACCAGCCACGACTACTTCCTCAGCGGCGAACTCGTCGCCAACCTAGACACGATTGCCAAAGCCAGTTGAAAAACACACCCCAACAGCCTTCGTATTTCATCCCCGAGCCGCTCGACAACACGCGGCTTGCCCACCTGTGCGGTCCACTCGACGAGAACCTGCGCCAGATCTCGGCCGCGCTTGACGTCACCATTTTCCGGCGCGGCGAAAAATTCATCGTCAGCGGCAGCAATGCCGGGCGCGCCGTCGAACTGCTGGAACGCTTCTACGCGGTCGCCAACAAGGTCGTGCCGATCGAAGAAGTGCAGCTGGCCCTGGTGGAACAGCGCTCCGGCCTGAAGCCCAAGTCGTTCGGGCCCGGCGAAGCCGACGCGCCCGACGCGGCGGCCAAGGAAGACGAGGACGGCGGCGCGGCAGCGGGCGCGGAAGAACTGTCCGAACTGGTCAGCCCGACCCTGAAAACCCGCCGCAGCGACCTGCGCGGACGCACCCCGCACCAGATCCAGTACCTGAAGGCGGTGCTCGAGCACGACATCAGCTTCGGCGTCGGTCCGGCCGGCACCGGCAAGACCTATCTCGCGGTGGCCTGCGCCGTGGACGCGCTGGAACGCGACGCGGTCAAGCGCATCATCCTGACCCGCCCCGCGGTGGAAGCGGGCGAACGCCTCGGCTTCCTGCCGGGAGACCTGAGCCAGAAAGTCGATCCCTACCTGCGCCCGCTGTACGACGCGCTGTACGACCTGCTCGGCTTCGACCGCACCCAGAAGCTGTTCGAGAAGCAGGTGATCGAGATCGCCCCGCTGGCCTACATGCGCGGGCGCACCCTGAACCACGCCTTCGTGATCCTGGACGAAGCCCAGAACACGACGGTCGAGCAGATGAAGATGTTCCTGACCCGGATCGGCTTCGGCAGCAAGGCCGTGATCACGGGCGACGTCACCCAGGTCGACCTGCACAAGTCGCAGCGCTCCGGCCTGGTCGATGCGATCCACGTGCTGAAGAACGTGCGCGGCATCGCTTTCACCCATTTCGCGAGCGAGGACGTGGTGCGCCACCCGGTGGTGGCGCGCATCATCGACGCCTACGAGAAGAATTCCTCGATCGAGGAACTGGCCGCCCTACCCAAACCGACCCCTGTGAAAAATGCAAGAAAAAAAACATAAGCTCGACCTCGAAGTCCAGTACGCCGACACCCGCCTGGAGAAGGAGCTGACCGAAGACATGCTGCAGCGCTGGGTGGAAGCCGCCCTGCTCGGCCCGGCCGAACTGTCGATCCGCTTCGTCGACGCGGAAGAAGGCCTGGCCCTGAACCGCCAGTACCGCGGCAAGGACTACGCGACCAACGTGCTGACCTTCGCCTACAACGAAGGCGAGGAGCTGGGCGAGGACGACCCGACCCAGGCCGACATCATCCTGTGCACCGACGTCCTGATGCGCGAGGCCGAGGAGCAGAAGAAGACGGTCGAGGAACACGCGGCCCATCTGGTGGTGCACGGCGTGCTGCACGCCCAGGGCTACGACCACGAGCACGACGAGGAAGCCGAGGAGATGGAGCAGTTCGAGCGCGACATCATGGAAGTGCTCGGGTATCCGGACCCGTACGCGGATTGAGCTGTAGGGTGGACGGTAAAAAAGTCCAGTGGACTGTTTTACGCCGTCCGCGCGTTCAAATCCTCTTTGATCAGCCTGCTCGACTGTTCCAGAGCTGGCTGAACGCGCGGACGGCGAAGCCGTCCACCCTACGATCTTTACGTACAGCAATTCTCCGCTAACAGCGCGCATTGTGGGCCATCGGCGCTTTTGGTGTATCCTATACCCATCGCAACAACGGCTTCACGCCAAACTATGCCCGAGTATCCCAGTGACGTCCGATCGGACGTCAAACCCCACCGGTCGCTGTTCGAACGGCTGACCGCACTCATCTCCCCCGAGCCTGAAAACCGCGCAGAACTGCTCGAAGTCCTGCACGAAGCCCACGAGCGCAAGCTGATCGATGCCGACGCACTCTCGATGATCGAGGGCGTGTTCCAGGTGTCCGACCTGTCCGTGCGCGACATCATGGTGCCGCGTTCGCAAATGGACGTGATCGACATTACCGACCCGATCGAGCAGTGGCTGCCGATCGTGCTCGAGACCCAGCACTCGCGCTTCCCCGCCATCGAGGGCGAGCGCGACAAGGTGGTCGGCATCCTGCTGGCCAAGGACCTGCTGCGCTACTACGCCGAGGAATCCTTCGACGTGCGCAAGATGCTGCGCCCGGCGATCTTCATCCCGGAATCGAAGCGCCTGAACGTGCTGCTGCGCGACTTCCGCGCCAACCACAACCACATGGCCATCGTCGTCGACGAGTACAGCGGCGTCGCCGGCCTGATCACCATCGAGGACGTGCTCGAGCAGATCGTCGGCGACATCGAGGACGAGTACGACTTCGACGAAGACGAAGACAACATCCTGTCGATCAAGGAAGGCCAGCTCGGCCCGCGCTGGCGCGTCAAGGCCCTGACCGAGATCGAGCAGTTCAACGAAGAGGTCGGCACCGACTTGCCCGAGGACGACGTCGACACCATCGGCGGCCTGGTCGCCAGCCACCTCGGGCGCATGCCGCACAAGGGCGAAGTGGTCGACCTCGGGAACCTGCGCTTCGAAGTGCTGCGCGCCGACGCGCGCCAGATCCACGTGCTGCTGGTCGAGAAGCTGCCATCGATCGAGACCGACCGCGACTGATGCTGCGCCGCCGTACCCAGCCCGGATCGCCGGGCAGCACCACCGCCCCCGATCCGCGCCTGCGCGGCGCCCGGCCTTCGGCGAAGGCGCTGCTGGCGATGGCGCTGGCGGGCAGCACCTCCCTGCTGTCCTTCCAGCCCTTCGGCTGGTGGCCGCTGCAGTTCCTGGCCCTCGCCTACTTCTTCTACCAGGTCGGCATCGGCAGCTCGCCGCGCCGCGGCGTGTGGCTCGGCTGGGCCTTCGGCTTCGGCTGGTCGGTGGCCGGCATGCACTGGCTGTACATCGCCGTCACCCGCTTCGGCGGCCTGCCGGCCATCCTCGGCGCGGTCGCGATCGCCCTGCTCGGCCTGTACATGGGCCTGTTCGGCGCCTTCGCCGGCGGCGCCGCCAGCTGGCTGCGCCGCAAGTGGTCGCTGCCGGTCAGCGCCTTCGTGCTGCTGGTGCTGCCCGCCGTGTGGGGCGTGTCGGAATGGATGCGCGGCTGGATCTTCACCGGCTTCCCGTGGGCGGCCTCGGGCTATGCCCACAACGTCTCGCCGCTCGCGGGCTACGCGCCGCTCGTCGGCGTCTACGGCCTCGGGGTGCTGGCCGCCTTGTGCGCCGGCTGCCTGGTGATGCTGACCCAGCGCGCGCGCTGGCCGGCGCTCGGCCTGCTGGCGGCGCTGATGGCGCTCGGCTTCGGCCTGAAACAGGTCGCCTGGACCCAGGAAGTGGGCCAGCCGGTGAGCGTGCGCCTGCTGCAGGGCGACGTCAGGCAGGACCAGAAATTCGACGCCGCCTATCTCCACGAGATCATCGACCGCTACCAGGGCATGATCACGGCGGCGCCGGCCGACCTGATCGCCACCCCGGAGACCGCGATTCCCGTCACGCCGCAACAGCTGCCCGACGGCTACCTGGGTGCGCTGCAGGGCTTTGCCCAGCAGACCGGCAGCCACCTGATGATCGGCATCCCGACCTTGAGCCGCGAGGGACGCTACGCCAACAGCGTGATCGCGCTCGATCCGCGCGGTGCGGCGGGCACGCAGGGCTACCTCTACAACAAGTTCCACCTGGTGCCCTTCGGCGAATTCATCCCGCCGGGCTTCCGCTGGTTCACCGACCTGATGAGCATCCCGCTGGGCGACCAGACCCGCGGCGAGCCGCTGCAGGCGCCCTTCCCGGTGAAGGACCAGCTGGTGCTGCCCAACATCTGCTACGAGGACGCCTTCGGCGAAGAGATCGCGGCCCAGCTGCGCAACGCCAAGCAGCCGGCGACGCTGCTGCTGAACGTGTCGAACCTGGCCTGGTACGGCGAATCGGTGGCGATCCCGCAGCACCTGCAGATCTCGCAGATGCGCGCCATCGAGACCGGCCGCCCGATGCTGCGTTCGACCAACAACGGCGCCACCGCCGTCATCGACGGCCGCGGCAATGTCGTGCAGCGCCTGCCCTTCTACGAGCGCGGCGTGCTGGCGGCCACGGTGCGCGGCACCGAAGGCCTGACGCCCTACGTCCGCGCCGGGAACCTGGCTTTCCTGGCGCTCGGCGTACTCATGCTGGCAGGCGCCTGGTTCGCGGGCCGCAAGTATCGCCAACGGGTTTCGTAGGGTGGGCAAGTTTCTTGCCCACGCGGTGATCGTTTGCAGCGAGATCATCCGGCGCGATAACGGAGCCGATAGCGATCACCGCGTGGGCGGGAGGACCCGCCCACCCTACAAAACGCCACCAATTCGTACTGCTGAGTTGAATCGCTCCCCAGAGTACCGGTAAAACTTAGTAGAATTGGTCATTTGGCAAATTTACCGTGACCGCGGCGCCTGGCGCCGCAGCGCCCCATATATCGCTCACATCGATGCTCACATTCCAACAAATCATCCTCACCCTGCAGACCTACTGGGACAAGCAGGGATGCGCACTGCTGCAGCCCTACGACATGGAAGTCGGCGCGGGCACCTTCCACACCGGCACCTTCCTGCGCGCGATCGGACCGGAGCCGTGGCGCGCGGCCTACGTGCAGCCGTCGCGCCGCCCGAAGGACGGCCGCTACGGCGAGAACCCGAACCGCCTGCAGCACTACTACCAGTACCAGGTGGTGCTCAAGCCCGCGCCCGAAAACATCCTCGACCTCTACCTCGGCTCGCTCGAGGCCCTCGGCCTGGACCTGAAGAAGAACGACGTGCGCTTCGTGGAAGACGACTGGGAAAGCCCGACCCTGGGCGCCTGGGGCCTGGGCTGGGAAGTCTGGCTGAACGGCATGGAAGTCACCCAGTTCACCTACTTCCAGCAGGTCGGCGGGCTCGATTGCAAACCGGTGCTGGGCGAGATCACCTACGGCATCGAGCGCCTGGCCATGTACCTGCAGGGCGTCGAGAACGTCTACGACCTGGTGTGGACCGAGTGGGAAGAGAATGGGATCACGAAGACCCTGTCGTACGGCGATGTCTTCCACCAGAACGAAGTCGAGCAGTCGACCTACAACTTCGAGCATGCGAACACCGAACTGCTGTTCCAGGCGTTCAGCAACCACGAAGCCGAAGCCAAGCGCCTGGTCGAACTGCAGCTGACGCTGCCGGCCTACGAGCAGATCATGAAGGCCTCGCACAGCTTCAACATGCTGGACGCGCGCGGCGCCATCTCGGTGACCGAGCGCGCCGCCTACATCGGCCGCGTGCGCACCCTGTCGCGCCTGGTAGCCCAGGCCTACTACGACTCGCGCGAGAAGCTGGGCTTTCCGATGCTTCCAGGTGCCGGCAAGGCTGCTGCTTAAAGAAGAACAGAACACACCATGAACCAGACTCTCCTCGTCGAAATCCAGACCGAAGAACTGCCGCCGAAAGCGCTCGTCAAGCTGGGCGCCGCTTTTGCGAACGGCATCGCCAATGGCCTGAAGGCGCGCGACTTTCTTGAAGCCGACAGTGTCGTGACTTCCCATGCCACCCCGCGCCGCCTGGCCGTGACCATCACCACGGTGCGCGGCACCTCGCCCGACAAATCGATCCGCGAAAAGGTGCTGCCGGTCTCGGTCGCCCTGGACAAGGACGGCAACCCGAGCGCACCGCTGGCCAAGAAGCTGGCCGCGCTGGGCTTCCCCGACCTGAAGATCAGCGACCTCGAACGCGCCCAGGACGGCAAGGCCGAATCCTTCTTCTACACCTATACCGCCAGCGGCAGCCCGCTCGCCACCGCCCTGCAGGAGGTGCTGCAGGAAACCGTGGCCAAGCTGCCGATCCCGAAGCTCATGAGCTACCAGCGCCCGAGCGGCGACACCGTGCACTTCGTGCGCCCGGTGCACCTGCTGCTGGCCCTGCATGGCGAGCAGGTGCTGCCGCTCTCGCTGCTGGGCCTGGATGCCGGCCGCCACACCATGGGCCACCGCTTCCTGTCGCATGGGGAGAGAATCGCCATTGCGCACGCCGACCAGTACGCGCAAGTGCTGGAAAGCGAAGGCAAGGTCCTGTCCAGTGCCGAAGCGCGCAAGGAAAGCATCCGCAAGCAGCTGCTCGAAAAAGCCGGTAGCGACCAGGTCCTGATGCCGGAATCGCTGCTGGATGAGGTGGCGGCGCTGGTCGAATGGCCGGTGGTCTACGAATGCCGCTTCGAGGAAGAATTCCTGTCGGTGCCGCAGGAATGCCTGATCCTGACGATGCAGACCAATCAAAAATACTTCGCGCTGACGGATAGCACGGGCAAGCTGCGTTCGCGCTTCCTGATCGTGTCGAACATCGCGACCGATGACCCGTCCGCCATCGTCGGCGGCAACGAGCGCGTGGTGCGCCCGCGCCTGTCGGACGCCAAGTTCTTCTTCGAGCAGGACAAGAAGAAGACCCTGGAATCGCGCCTGCCGCTGCTGGCCAACGTGGTCTACCACAACAAGCTGGGCACCCAGCTCGAGCGCAGCGAACGCGTCACGAAGCTGGCAAGCGGTATCGCCAAGCGCCTGGGCTTCGATGTGGCGTTGGCCGAACGCGGCGCGCGCCTGGCCAAGGCCGACCTGCTGACCGACATGGTGGGCGAGTTCCCGGAACTGCAGGGCATCATGGGCACCTACTACGCGCGCCACGACGGCGAGCACGAGGAAGTCGCCCTGGCCGCCTCCGAACACTACCAGCCGCGCTTCGCCGGCGATGCCTTGCCCTCGACCAATACCGGCCTGGTGGCCGCGCTGGCCGACAAGCTGGAAACCCTGGTCGGCATCTGGGCCATCGGCCTGCAGCCGACCGGCGAGAAGGACCCGTTCGCGCTGCGCCGCCACGCTCTGGGCGTGATGCGCATGCTGGTCGAGAAGCGCCTGCCGCTGTCGCTGTCGGAACTGCTGGGCGATGCGGTGGCCGTGTTCGCGGGCCAGGCCGCATTCAAGGACCCGACGCTTGAGGTCAAGGACTTCATGCTCGACCGCCTGCGCGGCATGCTGCGCGAGCGCGGCTTCTCGCCCAACGAGGTCGAGGCCGTGCTGGCCCAGAACCCGGACCGCGTCGACGACGTCGTCCAGCGCCTGGAAGCGGTGCAGGCCTTCGCCGCCCTGCCGGAATCGAGCTCGCTGGCGGCCGCCAACAAGCGCATCACCAACATCCTCAAGAAGAACGAGGATGCGATGCCGGCGAACGCCTCGGTCAAGCAGGAACTGCTGGTCGAGCCGGCCGAGAAGAACCTGGCTGCAAAAATGACGTCCCTCGCGGGCGACGTCACCAGCGCTTTCGAGAAGAGCGACTTCACCGGCGCCCTCAAGACCCTGGCGCTGATGAAGGATGAAGTCGACGCCTTCTTCAATGACGTGATGGTGATGGCCGAGGACGTCGCCCTGCGCAACAACCGCCTGGCGCTGCTGTCGCAGCTGCACGGCATGATGAACCGTGTCGCGGATATCTCGAAGCTCGCGGCCTGACGCTGTCAAGGTAGTCCTATGAAACTCATCATCCTCGACCGGGATGGGGTCATCAACCACGATTCGCCGGATTTCATCAAGTCGCCGGCGGAGTGGATTCCCATTCCCGGCTCGCTGGAAGCGATCGCCCGCCTGAACCAGGCGGGCTACCGGGTCGTGATCGCCTCGAACCAGTCGGGCATCGCGCGCGAACTGTTCGACATCACGACCCTGAACGCGATCCACCAGAAACTGCACGCCAGCGCCCAACTGGTCGGCGCCGACATCGACGCCATCTTCTTCTGCCCGCATGCCGCCAGCGACAACTGCGACTGCCGCAAGCCCAAGGCAGGCATGTTCGAAGAAATCAGCAAGCGCTACAAGCTGAGCCTGAAGGGCGTGCCGACCGTGGGCGACTCGCTGCGCGACCTGCAGGCCGGCTTCATCATGGGCTGCGTGCCCTACCTGGTCCTGACCGGCAAGGGCGAGAAGACCCAGCAGACCGGCGGCCTGCCGCCCGGCACCCAGGTGTTCCCCGACCTCGCGTCGATGGTGAACGCCTTCCTCAAGACCGCGGCACAGCGGTCCGAGTAAACAAGCAAGCTACAACATCCAGAACCAGTCCATTGTCCGGAGCCCCTTTGCATACCCTCAGCCTGTTCCTGCGTTCCCTGCTCTTCAAGATCGTCATGATCGTGGCCACCGTGGTGTGGGCCTGTGTATGCTTCCTGGCGGCGCCGCTGCCCTACAACAAGCGCTTCTGGGTGACCTCGCGCTGGAACGTCTTCATCATCTGGTGCGCAAAGGTCATCTGCGGCATCCGCTACGAGTTCAAGGGCTACGAGAACCTGCCGGACGGCCCGGCCATCATCCTCTCCAAACACCAGTCGGCGTGGGAGACCATCTTCCTGCTGCCGAACCTCACCCGGCCCCTGGTCTACGTCTTCAAAAAAGAGATCCTCTACATCCCCTTCTTCGGCTGGGGCATGGCGCTGCTGCGCATGATCCCGATCGACCGCAAGCAGGGCAAGAACGCCTTTGCCCAGGTGGTCAAGCACGGCCGCCGGCGGCTCGCGGACGGCCAGTGGATCATCATGTTCCCGGAAGGGACGCGCATCCCGGTCGGTGAGAAAGGCAAGTACAAGAGCGGCGGTACGCGCCTGGCTGTCGAAACCCAAACCGTGGTCGTCCCGATCGCGCATAATTCAGGTGAGTGCTGGCCGAAGAATTCCTTCCTCAAGCGCCCCGGCCTGATCACGGTTTCGATCGGCAAGCCGATTTCGCCGGACAACCACACCCCCGACAGCATGATGCAAGAGGTCGAAAATTGGATAGAATCCGAAATGCGCGTTATCTCGCCCCACGTCTACAGAGGTGGCTGAGCGACGTCAGCGCCCAGATCAGGAATTCGAAACCGCAGCACGACATGACTTCTTCCAAGATCGACGGGCACCAGCTGGAACTGTTTGCACAGGACTTCTTCGCGGCGCTCAAGCCGTCGGATAAACCGGCGCCGCCCTCGCAGCCTCTCTTCAAGGCGCCGCCGCCGGCGCCGCGCCACCTCATCCCGATTCCGCCCGTCGCGGCAGGCGAGCCGCCGCTGCAGCGCATCGTCCTCGGTCCGCACACCGTCGAATACGCGCTGCGCCGCTCGACGCGCCGCTCGATCGGCTTCATGATCGACGACGACGGCCTGCGCGTCACCGCCCCGCGCCGCTGCGCCCAGGCCGACATCGACAACGCGATCCGCGCCAAGCAGCGCTGGATCCTCACCAAGCTGCTGGAACGCGGCGAGCGCCGCGCCCAGCGGCGGGAAGCGGCGCCGGTCGAATGGAAGGACGGCGCCCGCCTGCCCTACCTGGGCGGCGAGATCACCCTGCGTCTGGAGGAAGCCGCGCGCAGCCACTGCCAGTTCGACGCAAGCAAGGGCGAGCTGTGGATCGGCGTGGTGCCGGGACTGTCGGAATGGCAGCTCAAGGAGCGCGTCAAACTGTGGTTCCAGGCCGAGGCGAAACGCCTGTTCAAGGAGCGCCTGGATTTCTTCGCGCCGCAGCTGAACGTGACCTACAAGGCCTTTGCGCTGTCCTCGGCCGGCACGCGCTGGGGCTCGTGCACGATCGAAGGCAACATCCGCCTGAACTGGCGCCTGGTCCACTATCCCGCTTCGCTGGTGGACTACGTGGTGGTGCACGAACTGGCGCACCTGCGCGAGATGAACCACAGCCCGCGTTTCTGGGCGACGGTGGGCGAGGTGTATCCGGATTACGACGGGGCGCGGCTGGCGCTCAAGAAGCGCTCGCTCGAGATGCCGGTGCTGTTCGCGGATTGATCTGGTAGGGTGGTCGGCTTCGCCGACCGCGCGTTCAAACTTCGTATGAAACGACGCTACGCCGATTACCCATCTGCTGGTTGAACGCGCGCACGGCTACAACAGCGCGTCGCGGCGTGCCGCGGCTAACTCCTGCATCGCCCCCTTCTGCGCCTCCGACAGCGCCCGATACGGAATCGGCAAGGTCCCTCGCTTGAGCACCATCATGAACCCGCGCGAGTAGGTGCGCACGCCGATCACGTCTTCCCACCCGATCAGGGTCACGCCCCCGCTGGTGCGCACGATGCCGTGCTGGTCGATGGTGAACTCGTAGGTGCGCCGGCCGCGGCCGAGCATGACGAAGTGGAGCGCGGCGCCCAGGGTGCTTTTCAGGCGCAGGTAGAGGCTGGCAGGCCAGCGGATGCGCCGGCGGCGGATGAGGAAGCCGCCGTGCTGCCACATGAAGCTGATGTATTCGCCGAGCGTGTAGCGCACGAAAAAATGCAGTTCGGATAGGGGAACGGGAGGCGCAGCGGATGGCGCCGGCAGATCCACCGGGCCGTCACTCACAGGCATGTGCAGCAGCTTGTCGTCGGCCTGCTGTTGTAACGGTATGGCGGCAGGTTGATTGCTGCTCATTGGGTCACTAAGCGGCCTCGGGTGATTAAACGACAACATAGCGCATCCCCTGGTTATTATCCGAGCTCGAACCGGAATGGTAGCAAAACCTACCGGATCAGGCGTCGCAGGAGTTCAACAGTGCGCAGGGTTGCGCCCCGGTGGCGGCCTGCGAACGCGAGCGCGCGCTCGCCCATCCGGGTACGCGCAGGCGCGTCTTCCAGCAGGCGCAGCGCCGCTGCCATCAAGGCGTCGGCGTCGGGCACGCGCAGGGCCGCGCCGTCCGCCACCGCTTCCTCGGTCGCCTGGGCGAAGTTGAAGGTATGCTCGCCCACCAGCACCGGCTTGCCGAGGGCGCAGGCTTCGATCAGGTTCTGGCCGCCCAGCGGCATCAGGCTGCCGCCGACGAAGGCGCAGTCGCAGGCGGCGTAGTAGGCGAACATCTCGCCCATCGAGTCGCCCAGCAGCACCTCGGCGTCCTCGACGCCCGCTTCCAGGCGCGAGCGCCGCGCCACCTTCAGGCCGCGCGCCGCGGCCAGTTTCTCGACCTCGTCGAAGCGCTGCGGGTGGCGCGGCACGATCGCGAGCAGCGCCCCGGCCGGCTTGTCGGCCGCGCGCAGCCAGGCGTCCAGGATCAGGGCCTCCTCGCCCTCGCGCGTGCTGGCGCACAGGAACACGGGGCGCTGGCCGGACTGCGCGCGCAGCCAGGCGCCCTTCTCCAGCGCGGCCTGGGGCGGCACCACGTCGAACTTGATGCTGCCGGTGACCTCGACCCGCGGCGCGCCGAGCAAGCGGATACGGGCCGCGTCGGCCTCGGTCTGCGCCGCCACCAGCGTGATGGCCCGCGCCGCGTCCGTCATCAGGGCGCCCATCTTTTGCCCGCGCTTGAGCGAGCGTTCCGACAGGCGCGCATTGACCAGCGCCACCGGGACCCCGGCCGACGCGCAACCGGCGACCAGGTTCGGCCACACCTCGGTCTCCATCAGGATGCACACGCGCGGCTGGAAGCGGCGCAGGAAGCGCCCGACCATGAAGCCGGTGTCGTAAGGCAGGTAGGACTGGACCAGGCGCTCGCCGTGGTGGCCGAACAGCGACTTGCCGGTGGCGCGGCCGGTCGGCGTCATGTGGGTCAGCAGGATGCGCGCATCCGGGTAGGCGGCCAGCAGCGCCTCCACCAGCGGTTCGGCGGCGCGGGTTTCGCCGACCGAGACGGCGTGCACCCACAGGGTCATGCGCGCCGAAGGGGATGCAGCGGGAAAACCGAGGCGCTCGGCCCAGTGGGCGCGGTAGCCGGGCTCCTTGCGCCCGCGCCACCACAGGCGGCCGAACACGAGCGGCAGCGCCAGCCACCAGGCCAGCGAATACAGCCAGCGCTTCACACGGCCTCCAGCAGGCGGCGCGCGGCGGCGATGACCTCAGGCGCGGACGGCGGTGCTTGCATGTCGCCCAGGTTGACGATCCGATCCGACCAGTTGCCCTCGGTCTTCCACTTCGGCGAATCGCAATAGATCTCGACCGTGGGGCGGACAAAGGCGGCGGCGATGTGGGTCAGGCCGGTGTCCACGCCGACCGCGAGGCGCGCATGCTGGGCCAGCGCCACCGCGTCCATCATCGACAGCTTGGGCAGCACCCGCGCATTCGGCAGGCCGGCGGCCATGGCCTCGGCCTCCTGCTGCTCGGCCGGCGAGCCCCAAGGCAGCAGCACCGGCAGCGGCGCCAGCGCGCGGCCGAGTGCGATCCAGTTCTCGCGCGACCAGCGCTTGGCGTCGCGCGCCGTGCCGTGGAAGAACACGGCGTAGTCCTCGCGCGGCAGGAAGCCCGGGCGGGACGCCGCCTGCGGCGCCGGCAGCCCGAAATCGGGCGCATGGTCGACCGTGTAGCCGAGCGCGGCCCCGGCCACCATGCGCCCGCGCGCCACCGCATGGGTACGTGGGTTCAGCGGGATGCTGTCGGTGTGGAAGATGCGCGAAATGCCTTCGTAGCCCGAGCCTTCGCTGCCGTTGGCCAGGCCGACCTTCCGGCCGCCCTTGCGCACGCGCGCGGCGCCCATGATGACGCCGGTCTTGAGCAGGCCCTGGGTGTCGAACACGAAGTCGTATTCCTCCTCGCGCAAGGTAGAGAAGAAGGCCTTGATCTCGGCCCGGGTCTCGGGCTTGCCGAGGCCCTTGCGCCAGCGGCGCAACGCCCAGGGGATGATTTTGCGGACGTGCGGATTCAGGCGCACCAGGCTGGTGTAGCCCTCTTCCACCACCCAGTCGATGGTGGCGCCGGGATGGTGGCGCAGGATGTCGGCCACCATCGGCAGGTTGTGCAGCACGTCGCCCAGCGACGACACGCGCACCAGCAGGATCTTCAAGCGCAGGTCCTTAGAACGGCAGTTCGGCGTCCGGCTTGGCCGCCAGGATCACCGCTTTGAACTCGGCCTGGATGCGCGCCAGGGCTTCCGGATTCTCGCCCTCGAAGCGCAGGACCACCACCGGGGTGGTGTTCGAGGAACGGGCCAGGCCGAAGCCGTCCGGGTACTCGACGCGCAGGCCGTCGATGCCGTTGATGCTGGTGGAGGTCGGGAAGCTGGCGTTGGCGCGCAGGCTGTCGATCAGGGCGAAGTTCTCGCCTTCCTTCAGGTGCAGGTGCAGTTCCGGGGTGCTTGAGGCGATCGGCAGGCCGTTCAGGAGCTTGGACGGATCGGCTTCGCGGGTCAGGATCTCGAGCATGCGCGCGCCGGAGTACAGGCCGTCGTCGAAGCCGTACCAGCGGTCCTTGAAGAAGATGTGGCCGCTCATTTCGCCGCCCAGCGGCGCGCCGGTTTCCTTGAGCTTGGCCTTGACCAGCGAGTGGCCGGTCTTCCACATCAGCGGGCGCCCGCCTGCCTTCTCGATCCAGGGAGCGAGGTGGCGGGTGCACTTGACGTCGTACAGGATTTCGGCGCCCGGGTTGCGCGACAGGACGTCGCTGGCGAACAGCATCATCTGGCGGTCCGGGAAGATGATCTGGCCATCCTTGGTCACGATGCCGAGGCGGTCGCCGTCGCCGTCGAAGGCCAGTCCGATCTCGGCGTCGGTGTCCTGCAGCGCCTTGATGAGGTCCTGCAGGTTTTCCGGATGCGCCGGGTCCGGGTGGTGGTTCGGGAAATGGCCGTCCACTTCGCAGAACAGTTCGACCACCTCGCAGCCCATGCCGCGATACAGGTCGCCGGCGAAGGCGCCGGCCACGCCGTTGCCGCAGTCGACCGCGATCTTGACCGGACGCGCGATCTTGACGTCGCCAATGATGCGCTCGAGGTAGGCTTTGCTGATGTCGTGGGTGCCGTAGGCGCCGCGCTGTTCGGCAATCGCGCCGTCATACGCTGCAATACTGTCGTGCAGGGCCAGGATGGCGTCGCCGTAGATCGCCTCGCCCGCCATCACCATCTTGAAGCCGTTGTAGTCGGGCGGGTTGTGGCTGCCGGTGACCATGATGCCCGAGCGGGTGTCGAGCACGTTGGTGGCGAAATAGACCATCGGGGTGGCGACCATGCCGAGGTCGATCACGTCCACCCCGGCGTCGCGCAGGCCTTCGCCGAGGGCTGCGGCCAGGCCGGGACCCGACAGGCGGCCGTCGCGGCCGATCACGACCTTGCGCTCTCCCTTGGCCAGCGCGGCGGCGCCGAATGCGCGGCCGATGTGGCGCGCAATGCCTTCGTCCAGCGTCTTGTCGATGACGCCGCGAATGTCATAGGCCTTGAAGATCGTTTTCGAGAGAGCAACCATGATGTCCTTGGAAAGCTGGGGCGCGGGCATGCGGATGCAGCCGGAGGACGCGCAGGCGTCGGCGCCGAATTATCGGATGACAGTTAGAGGAATGACAAATGCAGCTATTGTAGCGGCAAGCGGCGTCCGGTGGGAAACGGACGGACCGCTCGCGCTGGTCGTGCCAGGGCCGGGAATACCGGCCGCGAAACTCGCTTAGACGCGCAGCTTGTCGAGCGACTTACCGCCTTCGACCCATTCCTTGACCCATTTCGGCTGGCGGCCGCGGCCGGTCCATTGCTGCGATGCATTGTCCGGATGGCGATAACGCACAGCCACCGAATTGCCCTTGGTCGCGTTGCCGCGGCCGCCGGTAGCCAGCAGGTCCTTGAGGGGCACGCCGACGCTCTGCGCGATCGCCAGAATCTGTTCGCGCGCCTTCTGCACTTCCTGGACTTCGCGCTTCTTCATCTCCTGCTTGATTTGTTCCTGCAGGTTGCGCAAATCGCCTACGGACATATTGGACAGATCCATCTTTATTCCCTCGTTGAATGAAAGGTTGAAACAATAGCGCAGCGCGCTCTAGCACTTGAAATGGCACGGCGAGATACTCACCAATTGTCGCAACATACTAACATTAATGACTTAATTGCGCTTTTTCTTTTGTAAGAAAAGCCAGCGTGGCGACTTAAATCGAACAATACGCGCATATAACCAGAGGTAACTGATTATAAACAACAAACTGAAGAAGATGAGCACACTGGTGTTTTTCCAGAACACGGTGGCGGGAATCACGGCCATCAGCGAAAACAGCCATAAGTAAGGCGAGGTGCGCGCGTTCCGTTTCATCAATGCGCGCGCTTCGCGCGGCCCCACCGTCCATTGCACGATACGGCGAAATATCAAACTATGCAGATGAATTCCGTCCGGTAGTGCCGGTGATTTGCCGCGCACGAACATGCGGCGGTAGGCAGAGAATATCGTTTCGAATGCGGGATAAATCAGCAGCAGCGCGGCATACCAGGTGGACACGGCCGGATTGCGCATCACCAGCAACAGCGCGAGCTCGCCGAGCATGAAACCGATGAAGTAGGCGCCGCCGTCGCCGAGGAAAATCAGGCCCACCGGATAGTTCCAGATCAGGAAACCGGCGGCGGCGCCGGCCACGATCAGCGCGGTCACCAGCACCGCCATGTCCCCCACCTGCAGCGCGACATAGGCCAGCGACAGCAGCATGCAAATACTGACCATGCTGGCCAGGCCATTGAAGCCGTCGATGATATTCACGGCATTGGCGATACCCGCCACCGCGAGCACGGTCAGCGGCAGCACCACGATATCCAATTGCAGCGGCAGCACGCCCCACGGCAGGTCGAGGCGCACCAGTTTCGCATCGAGCAGGTAATAGGCGAACAGCGCGGCGAGCATCGTGAGCAGCAAGCGGCGCGCCGGCGACACACGGCCCGTATAGTCTTCGACGATACCGCCGGCCATGGCAATGCAGGCGCATCCGAGCAATGGTGCGATCCATGCGCCGAGCGCCGGTTCGCGCATCGTCGACAACGCGGCGGTGAATAAGACTGCGAGAAAGATCGGCACTCCGCCGATGCGCGCAACCAAATGCGCATGAAACTTCTGCACGCCGCCATAATCGGTGTCGAGTGCAAAGTCATTGCGCTTCGCATACTTAATCACCAGCAGGGTCAGCAGCGCACAGGATACGAAACCGACGAAAAAGGAGAACATTTATTATTCTTTCGGTGCACACTGTGAGTCGTTTCCGCGCCGACTCCGCGGAAAAACCGCCGCACGCTTATCGCGGGAATGGTGGCCCATTGTACCGGAATAGATGAGGCGCTCCGGCGCCAAACGCGATTCTGTACGGCGTCCTTCGATTGGATCAAATTCGCGCCGGTTCGATTGCGCGCACGCTTCCTATTCCCGCATTTCGCCGCTCCGCTGCGGCTGGGCGCGAAATCATTTAGTATCGCCACAGCGGCGCCACTACCGCCTCTTGCTCCACCACTTCGATAAGAACAACATGAGAACCTACGCCATCGGCGACCTGCAGGGCTGCGCCCACGAAGCCCAACTCTTGATCGACCGCATCGTCGACGACGCGCAGCAGCACGGACAAACGCAGCCGCGCATCCTGTTCGTGGGCGACCTGATCAACCGCGGCCCCGATTCGCTGACCGCGCTGCGCCGCATGAAGGCGCTGTCCGAAGCGAACCCCGGCCGCATCGAAGCGCTGCTCGGCAACCATGACCTGCACCTGATCGCGGTGGCGGTCGGCGCGCAGCGCGCCAGCCGCTCCGATACGCTCGACGAGATCCTGGCCGCGCCCGACCGCGACGAACTGATCGGGTGGCTGCGCCAGCGCCCGCTGGCGATGTTCCTTGACGCGCACCTCCTGGTGCATGCCGGCGTCGCGCCTCAGTGGGATGCGGCGCAGACCATGGCGCTGGCGCACGAGGTCGAGACCGTGCTGCGCGGCGACGGCTGGATCGACTTCCTGGGCCGGATGTACGGGAACGAGCCGAACGCGTGGGACGACAGCCTGACGGGGATGGCGCGGCTGCGCTGCATCGTCAACGCGCTCACGCGCATGCGCCTGTGCGCCCCGGATGGCAGCATGGATTTCCTGCACAAGGAAAGCGAGAACGGACCGGAAGGCTCCGGCCTGGTGCCCTGGTTCGACCTGCCGCAGCGCCGTACCAGCGACGTGACCGTGGTGTTCGGACACTGGTCGGCGCTGGGGTTGGTGCTGCGCCCGAACCTGGTCGGGCTCGACAGCGGCTGCGTGTGGGGAGGCAAGTTGACGGCGGTGTGCCTGGACGACCGCTCGCTGCTGCAGGTGGATTGCCCCGAGTACCGGGAGCACAGCGGGAAGAAATGATTTACGTAGGGTGGGCGGCTTTGCCGCCCTCGCGGTGATCGTTACCGGCTCCGCTTTCGTGTCGGATGATCTTGCTGCTACCTATCACCGCGTGGGCGGGAGACCCGCCCACCCTACTGGATCGTGGCCGAATAGCGTCAGCGCTTCAGTTGCGACAGGTCGCGCACGGCGCCGCGGTCGGCCGAAGTCGTGAGCGCCGCATACGCCTGCAGCGCCTGCGACACGTAGCGCTCGCGCGCCACCGGCTTCCACGCGTCAAGGCCGCGCTCCTCCATCTTCGCGCGCCGGTGCGCCAGTTCCTCGAAGCTCACGCGCAGGTCGATGGTGCGCGCCGGGATGTCGATGTCGATGATGTCGCCCTCCTCCACCAGCCCGATCGCCCCGCCTTCGGCCGCTTCCGGCGAGGCATGGCCGATCACCAGGCCCGAGGAGCCGCCCGAGAAGCGCCCGTCGGTGAACAGCGCGCAGGCCTTGCCCAGGCCCTTGGACTTGATGTACGAGGTCGGATACAGCATCTCCTGCATGCCCGGACCGCCCTTCGGGCCTTCGTAGCGGATGATGACCACGTCGCCGGCATGCACCGTGTCGCCCAGGATGCCCTCCACCGCCGCATCCTGGCTCTCGAACACGCGCGCCCTGCCGGAAAACTTGAGGATGCTCTCGTCCACGCCCGCCGTCTTCACGATGCAGCCTTTCTCGGCGATGTTGCCGTACAGGACAGCCAGGCCGCCGTCCTGCGAATAGGCGTGTTCGCGGTCGCGGATGCAACCCGTGCTGCGATCGAGGTCGCTTTCATCGTAGCGCTCGGACTGCGAGAACGCGACCTGGGTCGGCACCCCGCCCGGCGCCGCGCGGAACATCCGGTGCACGGCAGGATCGTCGCTGCGCTTGACGTCGTATTTCTCGATCGCTTCGCCCATGGTCGCGCTGTGCACGGTCGGGAGCGAGGTGTCGAGCAGGCCGGCGCGCGCCAGCTCGCCCAGGATCGCGACGATGCCGCCGGCGCGGTGCACGTCCTCGATGTGGTACTTGTCGGTCATCGGCGCCACCTTGCACAGGCAAGGCACCTTGCGCGAGATGCGGTCGATGTCGGCCATGGTGAATTCCACGCCGGCCTCGTGCGCGGCCGCCAGCAGGTGCAGCACGGTGTTGGTCGAGCCGCCCATCGAGACGTCCAGCGCCATCGCGTTCTCGAACGCCGCCTTGGTGGCGATCGAGCGCGGCAGCACCGAATAGTCGTCGCCCTCGTAGTGGCGCTTGGCCAGCTCGACGATCAGGCGACCGGCGCGCAGGAACAGCTCCTTGCGGTCCGCGTGGGTGGCGACGATGGTGCCGTTGCCCGGCAGCGACAGGCCCAGCGCCTCGGTCAGGCAGTTCATCGAGTTCGCCGTGAACATGCCCGAGCAGGAGCCGCAGGTCGGGCAGGCCGAGCGCTCGATTTCCGCCACGTCGGCGTCCGACACCTTGCTGTCGCCGGCCTGGATCATGGCGTCGACCAGGTCCAGCTTGATGATCTTGCGGTCATTGTTCACCACCTTGACCACCTTGCCCGCTTCCATCGGGCCGCCCGAGACGAACACGACCGGGATATTCAGGCGCATCGCCGCCATCAGCATGCCCGGGGTGATCTTGTCGCAGTTCGAGATGCAGACCATGGCGTCGGCGCAGTGAGCATTGACCATGTACTCGACCGAATCGGCGATCAGGTCGCGCGAAGGCAGCGAGTACAGCATGCCGCCGTGGCCCATGGCGATGCCGTCGTCCACGGCGATGGTGTTGAACTCCTTGGCCACGCCGCCGCTCGCCTCGATCTCGCGCGCCACCAGCTGGCCGAGGTCCTTCAGGTGCACGTGGCCGGGCACGAACTGGGTGAAGGAGTTGACCACCGCGATGATCGGTTTCTCGAAATCGCCGTCCTTCATGCCGGTGGCGCGCCACAAGGCGCGGGCGCCGGCCATGTTGCGGCCCTGGGTGGTGGTGCGGGAACGGTAAGTCGGCATGGCGGTCTCCTCGAACAGCGAATAGGTAAGGCACCAGCGTGCCGCCTCCGCTGTGAGTTGTCCAATATATGATTCAGTGCTCTGTGATACGTTTCACATATCACGGCGCAGGGCTGCGCCGACGGCGTCCTGGGCCGCCTGCGCCAGCTCGCGGCGGTGCTCCCCACTCGCATCGATCGGCGCCAGCGGGTGCAGGCGCGCGATCACGGGCTCGCCCTGCAGGATGGTGAACAGGCTGTCCACGAAACTGGTGTCGCCGGTATAGTCGACCGAGTGGTGATAAGCGCCGCGCGCGTCGACGTAGGACAGCGCATAGGGCTGGACCGCCACCTTCGCATCGATGGCGGCCTCGAACAGGTTGGCGTGGAAGGGCAGCACCTCGCCCTGCCTGGACGTGGTCCCTTCCGGGAAGAAGGCGACGCGCTGGCCCCGTTCCAGCACGGTGACCAGGCCTTTGAAGATGTGGCGCAGCTCGCGCCGGTTGCCGCGCGCGATGAAGACCGTGCCGGCGGCGGCGGCCAGCCAGCCGAGCACCGGCCAGGAGCGGATCTCGGCCTTGGCCACGAAACGGCAGGGATGCAGGGCGTTGATGACGAAGATGTCGAGCCAGGAGACGTGGTTGGCCACGATCAGGGCGTGCTCGAGCACGGGCGCGCCCTCGGCCTGTTCCACGCTGACGCGGCACAGGCCGAGCAGCTTGCGCGACCAGCGCCGCGTGAGGCGCTCACGCGTGGCGCCGGGCGCCAGCGGGAACACCAGCGCGCAGGTCGCCAGGCCCGCCACCAAGTGGACCACCACGCGCGCCAGGCGCAGAGCAAGCCTGATCTTCACAAGGTGGAGAGAGTAATGGAGCCGTCGCACCGGCGCAGGCCGGTGCCCAGGTTCGCGGCGTCGCCGGAGCGCATGCGGAAATTGGGTTCCGGCCTGCGCCGGAACGACCAAGCCGCGCTGCGGGACTGCCGTAGTGAACGGGTCACTGGCATGCACCAATCAACGCTGGAAGGCCACGCGGCCGCGCACCAGCGTCGTGCGCACCTGTCCGGCCAGCTCGAAGCCGAGGAAAGGCGTGTGCTTGCCCTGGCTCGCCAGGGCCTTGCGCTCGACCTTCCAGCCGGCATCCGGATCGAACAGGACCACGTCGGCCGCCGCGCCCACCGACAGCGTGCCGGCGGGCAGGCCGGCGATGCGCGCCGGCTCGGAGGTGACCTTGGCCAGCGCCTGCGCCAGCGCGTCCGGGGAATTGCCACCCCGGTCCTGGTCTTGCGCCCACTTCAGGGTGAGCGCCAGCAGCAGTTCCAGCCCGGTCGCGCCCGGGGTCGCTTCGGCGAAGGGCAGCAGTTTCTCGTCCTCGTCCACCGGGGTGTGGTCGGAGCAGACCGCGTCCACGGTGCCGTCCAGCAAGGCCGCGCGGATCGCGTCGCGGTCGCGCTGGCTGCGCAGCGGCGGGTTGAAACGCGCGTTCGGGTCGAAGAAGCCGATGTCGGCGTCGGTCATGTGCAGGTGGTGCACGCCGACGTCGCAGGTAACGTTCAGGCCTTCCTTCTTGGCGCTGGCGACCAGCGCCAAACCGGCGGCGGAGGACATCCGGCACAGGTGCACGCGCGCGCCGGTGGCGCGCATCAGCTCGAAAATGGTGTGCAGGGCGATGGTCTCGGACATGACCGGCACCCCCGACAGCCCCAGGCGCGAGGCCAGCGGGCCGCTGTGGGCCACGCCGCCGCGGCCGATGTGGGCGTCCTGCGGGCGCAGCCACACGGTATAGCCGAAGGTCTTGGCGTACTGCATGGCGCGCAGCAGCACGGTGGTGTCCAGCACCGGCACCTCGGCCTGCGAGAAGCCGATGCAGCCGGCTTCGGTCAGCTCGGCCATTTCGGTGAGGGCCTGGCCCTTCAGGCCCATGGTCAGCGCGCCCAGCGGGTGCACGTTGGCCTGGTCGAGGATGCGCGCGCGGTGCTTGAGCATCTCCACCAGGCCCGGCTCGTCCAGCACCGGGTCGGTGTCCGGCGGGCACACCAGGGTGGTCACGCCGCCCTGCATCGCCGCCTGCATTTCCGATTCCAGCGTCGCCTTGTATTCGTAGCCCGGCTCGCGCAGGCGCGCCGACAGGTCGACCAGGCCGGGGGCGACCACCAGGCCGCTCGCGTCGATGGTCTGGTCGGCGCTGAAGCCGTCAGGGGCCATGCCGAGGGCGGCGATCTTGCCGTCGGCAATAAAAAGATCCTGTACGGCGTCGATGCCGTTCGCCGGGTCGATGACTCGCCCGTTCTTGATGTGGTAGTTCATCCGTGCGCCTTTCACGCCCTGCCTCCCGCCAAAATGCTCATCACCGCCATGCGTACCGCAATGCCGAAGGTCACCTGCGGCAGGATCACCGCCTGGCTGCCGTCGGCCACCGCCGAGTCGATCTCGACCCCGCGGTTCATCGGGCCCGGGTGCATCACGATCGCATCCGGCTTGGCCAGCGCCAGGCGTTCCGGGGTCAGGCCGTAGCTCTTGAAGTACTCCTGCGCCGACGGCAGCAGCGCGCCGCTCATGCGTTCGTTCTGCAGGCGCAGCATGATGATCACGTCGACGTCCTTCAGGCCCTCGTCCATATTGGTGAAAGTACGCACGCCCATTTCGGCCAGGCCGCCCGGCAGCAGCGTGTGCGGGCCGATGGCGCGCACTTCCGGCACGCCCAGGGTGGTGAGCGCATGGATGTCCGAGCGCGCCACGCGGCTGTGCAGGATGTCGCCGACGATCGCCACCCGCAGGTTGGTGAAGTCCTTCTTGTAGTGGCGGATCGTGTACATGTCGAGCAGGCCCTGGGTCGGGTGCGCGTGGCGGCCGTCGCCGGCGTTCACGACGTGCACGTGCGACTGCCCGGTCTCGACCAGGTGCTTGGCGATCAGGTAGGGCGCGCCCGACTGCGCGTGGCGCACCACGAACATGTCGGCGTGCATGGCCGACAGGTTGTCGATGGTGTCGAGCAGCGACTCGCCCTTGCTGGCCGACGAGGCCTGGATGTTCAGGTTGATGACGTCGGCCGACAGGCGCTTGGCGGCGATCTCGAAGGTGGTGCGGGTACGCGTGCTGTTTTCGAAGAACAGGTTGAACACGCTCTTGCCGCGCATCAGCGGCACCTTCTTGACCTCGCGGTCCGAAATGCCCACGAAGCTCGAGGCGGTGTCGAGGATGTGGTTGACGACCGACTTGGGCAGGCCTTCGATGGAGAGCAGGTGCTGCAGCTCTCCATTCTTGTTCAGTTGCGGGTTAAGAAAGATCTTGGACATTGTCTTCTTCAATGGTCAGCGAAAGTTGGCCGGCGTCGTCGCGCTGCAGGCACAGCGACTGGTTCGGCGCCAGCTCGGCGCGGGTGCCGACGTAGTCCGGCGCCACCGGCAGCTCGCGCCCGCCGCGGTCGGCCAGGGCCGCCAGGCGGATGCAGCTCGGCCTGCCGTAGTCGAACAGCACGTTGATCGCGGCGCGCACGGTACGGCCGGTCTGCAGCACGTCGTCCACCAGCACCACCGTCGCGCCGTCCACCGGGAAGCGGATGTGGGTCGGTTTCACGTCCGGGTGCAGGCCCTTCTTGGCATAGTCGTCGCGGTAGAACGAGACGTCGATGGTGCCGAAGCGGCTCGTCAGGTCGAGGTCGCGCGCAAGGCGTTCGGCCAGCCAGGCGCCGCCCGAGTGGATGCCGACGATGGCGGCGTCCGGCACGCCGTCCAGGCCGGCGCGGACCTGGCCCAGCAGCTCGCGGTACAGCGCTTCCGCGTCATAGGCTTGATTAGATGTTGGCATGAGCGTCAAAGTATTGTTGCAAAATGATGGCGGCCGCCTTGGCGTCGATGATTTCGCCGCGCCGTTGCGGGATCACGGCGGACGAGTAGCGCTCGTCGACGAGTTCGACGGGCAGGTTGAAGCGGCCGTGGAGCTGGTTGGCGAAGCGCCGGCTGCGCAGGGTCATGTCGTGCTCGGCGCCGTCGGGATGGCGCGGCTCGCCCACGACGAGGCGGGCCGGCTTCCATTCATTGATGAGCTCGCCGATGACCTGGAAACGGGTGGCGTTGTCGACCGCCTTGATGACGGTCAAGGGCTGGGCTTGCCCGGTGAGGGTGTTGCCCATGGCAATGCCGATGCGTTTGACACCAAAGTCGAAACCAAAAACGATATCAACCACGGGCCATCTCGAACAAGCAGACCCCCTTAAGCATGACCGGCTTCAGTGGCAAGCATGAGTGGATCGATTCCCAGCAGTTTGATGGCGGCGGTATAGCGTTGCTCGATCGGCAGGTCGAACAGGACCCTGGCGTCGGCGCCCACGGTGAGCCAGCCGTTGCGCGAGATTTCCTCCTCGAGCTGCCCCGGGCTCCAGCCGGCATAGCCGATCGAGACCAGCATGCGGGTCGGCCCCGCCCCGCTGGCGACCGCTTCCAGCACGTCGATCGAGGTGGTGAAGGCGACGTCGTCGGTGACGGTGAGCGAGGACGAGAAGCGTCCGCCCGGCGAATGCAGCACGAAGCCGCGGTCGTCCTGCACCGGGCCGCCGAACATGATCGGCTGCTCCACCACCGAGGAGCGCAGCCCGGGGGCGAGCTTCAGGTCGACGCGGTCGAACAGCACTTCCATCGTCATGTCGGTGGGCTTGTTGATGACCACGCCGAGCACGCCCTTCTCGTTGTGCTCGCAGACATAGACGACGGTGCCGCCGAAGATCGGATCCTGGATCGAAGGCATTGCGATCAGGAAATGGTTGGCGAGGTTCAGCCCTGAAGAAGCCGGGCCGATCTTACCGAGCGTTTCATTCTGTTCCGGTGGCATGCCGGGCATCGGTAGAGTGCTGCCAACTTTGCTTTTTTTCATACGCTTACTCTCACATGGGCCCACTCAGGTTTGACCGCGAAGTGTCCACAAAACAACGTTACGCTTTTCGATAGTTTACACCGAATCGCCGCAAGGCCGATGAAAGCGCCCTGAAGCACCCTCGGTGCATACCCTCGAAAGCCCGCTCGGCCGACCCGGCTCTGTCCCGCCGCGTTGTAGACGCAGTTCTGTTAGGACGAATCCTACCCAGTAAAATCGGCCGCCACTTTGACCCTGCACACGATGATGAATATGAGCAACTCCCTGGTCTGGTTTCGGCGTGACTTGCGGGCATTCGACCATGCAGCCCTGCACCAGGCCTTGACCTCGTCTAATTGTGTGTACTGCGTTTTTGTGTATGACAGCGACATCCTGGAACCGCTGCCGCGCGACGACCGCCGTGTGCGGTTCATCCACGCCAGCGTGGCCAGCCTCGCGGCCGAGCTGCGTCGGCTCGGCGCTTATCTGATCGTGCGGCAGGGCCGCCCTCTTGAAGTGGTCCCGGCGCTCGCCACCGAATTGGGTGCCGACGCGGTGTTCGTATGTGCCGATTATGAACCCGACGCGGTGGATCGCGACGCACGGATGAAAGCACGGCTGGCGGCCGATGGTAGGAAATTTCTGAGCTTCAAGGACCAGGTCGTCTTCGAGCAGGACGAGGTGCTGACCCTGTCCAAGGGACCGTTCTCGGTGTTCACGCCGTACAAGAACGCCTGGCTCAAGCGCCTGTCCAGCATGCCCGAGGCATTGGCGGCCTATCCGGTCGATTCCTACGCGCATGCCTTCGCGCCCGCGCCGCCGGACGCGCCGCCCCTGCCCTCGCTGGCCGAGATCGGCTTCGAACCGGGCGAGCCGCCGCTGCCTGCCGGGATGGAAGGGGCCGAAGCGCTGTTCGAACGCTTCATCGGGCAGATCGCCGATTACGGCCGGGCGCGCGACTTCCCGATTGAAGACGGCACCTCGCACCTGTCCACCCACCTGCGCTTCGGCACCACCTCGATCCGCCACCTGGTGCGCACGGCGCGGCAGATGATCGAGAACGGCGCCGGCGGTGCCGGCGCCTCGGTGTGGCTGTCGGAACTGATCTGGCGCGATTTCTATTCGATGATCCTGGCCCGCAACCCGCAGGTCGTCACGCGCGCGTTCAAGCCGGCTTTCGACGCGCTGGCGTGGGAAACGGGCGAGCAGGCCGAGGCGCTGTTCGCGGCCTGGTGCGAGGGACGCACCGGCTATCCGCTGGTGGACGCGGCGATGGCGCAGCTCAACCGGACGGGCTTCATGCACAACCGGCTGCGCATGGTGACGGCGAGCTTTCTCACCAAGGACCTCGGGATCGACTGGCGGCGCGGGGAACGCTATTTCGCGCTCAAGCTGAACGATTACGAACTGGCCTCGAACAACGGCGGCTGGCAGTGGGCGGCGTCGACCGGCTGCGACGCGCAGCCGTGGTTCCGGATCTTCAATCCGGTGGCGCAGTCGCAGCGTTTCGATGCGCATGGGGATTTCATTCGGGAGTGGGTGCCGGCACTGGAAGCCTTGAGCGCGAAGGAGATTCATGCGCCGTGGCTGGTGGATGCGGGGGTGCTGGCGGAGCGCGGCGTGGTCCTCGGGCGGGATTATCCGCTGCCGGTGGTGGACCATGACGTGGCGAGGAAGCGGACGCTGGAGAGGTTTGCGGTGGTGAAGAAGGCCAGGGGCTGATCACGCAGAACCTGGATCCCGGCCTTCGCCGGGATGACGGTCTTGAAGATAGCGATATTAAGCTTGCTAGCTATATTCGTTAGCTGCAAAACCGTCGTTCCGGCGAAGGCCGGGACAATGTCACCGGCATTGTCCCGCCCAATCCCGAACCGCAGCCCTAGCTCTTTGCTTTGTCCAGCAAACTCCCGATCGCCGCCAGCAACACCGGCTCCTGATACGGCTTGCCGAAGTAGGCATTCACCCCCAGCCCCAGCGCGACGTTGCGGTGCTTGTCCGCCGTGCGCGAGGTGATCATGATGATCGGGATCGACCGGGTGCGCTCGTCGGCGCGCACTTCGCGCGTCAGGTCGAAGCCATCCATGCGCGGCATCTCGATATCCACCAGCATCAGGTCCGGCCTCGCCACCTCGATCTGCTCGAGCGCATCGACGCCGTCCTTGGCCAGCATCACCCGGTAGCCTTCGCGCTCCAGCAGGCGCTGGGTCACGCGGCGCACGGTGATCGAGTCGTCCACCACCATGATGGCCGGCTTCGCTTCCGGCTGGGCCTCCTCGGCGCCGGCCGCCGCCGGCGCCGCGGGACGCTGGGCCAGCGCCACCGGGTCGAGGATCAGCACGATCTCGCCCGTGCCCAGCACCGTGGCGCCGGCGATGCCCGGCACCCGCGCCAGCTGCGGGCCGATGTTCTTGACCACCACTTCGCGGTTGCCCAGCACCTCGTCCACGCGCAGCGCGATGCGCCCGCCGGCGCCGTGCACGACCAGCACCGGGTTCAGGCGCTGCAGCGCCGGCCCCTTGCCTTCGCCCAGCAGCACATCCAGCACATGCAGCGCATGCGCCTGCCCTGCCACGGACAGCGCGCCTTCCGCCTGCGCCGCCGCCAGCTCGGTATCGCGCACCTGCAGCACCTGTTCGACCAGGGTCGCCGGCAAGGCATGGGTGCGCCCGCCGCTGGCGACCAGCACCACTTGCGCCACCGCCAGCGTCAGCGGCAGGTGGATCGAGAAGCGCGTGCCCTTGCCCGTCTCGGTGGCGACCAGCACGCGCCCGCCCAGCGCCTGGGCCTCGGAGCGCACCACGTCCATGCCGACGCCGCGCCCGGCCAGTTCGGTGAGCGTGTCGGCGGTCGAGAAGCCCGGCTCGAAAATCAGTTCGGCGGCTTCCTGGTCGTCGACAAGCTGGTCCGGCTTGACCAGTCCGAGGCCGCGCGCCTTGGCGCGGATGCGCTCCAGGTCCAGCCCGGCGCCGTCGTCGCTGAACACGATCGCCACTTCGTTTCCGTGCTGGCTCACCTGCACCAGCACTTCGCCGGTTTCAGGCTTGCCGGCCGCCAGGCGCGCGGCGCGCGCCTCGATGCCGTGCACGATCGCATTGCGCAGCAGGTGCTCGAAAGGCGCCGCCATCTGCTCCAGCACGCCGCGGTCGATTTCCACCGCACCGCCGCGGATGTCGAGGTTGACGCGCTTCTCGAGTTCCTTGGCGGTCTGGCGCGCCACCCGGAACAGGCGCTCGGCCAGGTTCGCGAAGGGCACCATGCGCACCCGCATCAGGTCGCGCTGCAGGTCGCGCGTCATGCGCGCCTGCGCCGCCAGGTCCTCGAAAGCGCTGTCCACCGTGCGCGACAGGCCTTCGTGGAAGGCCTCCACGTCGTCCACGCTCTCGGCCATCATGCGCGTCAGTTCCTGCAGGCGCGTGAAGCGGTCGAACTCGAGCGGGTCGAATTTCTCCTCGCCGGCGATCGACAGGGTCGAGGCGATCTGCGACTCGGCCTGCATCTCGATCTCGCGCATCTGGCGCCGCAGGCGGTCGAGGTTGTCCGAGAAGTCGGACAGCGCGCCCTTGAGCGCGCCGACCTGGTTTTCCAGGCGCGAGCGCGTGATCGACACCTCGCCCGCCTGGTTCACGACGCGGTCGAGGATGTCGGCGCGCACCCGCACCAGCGGCGCGCGGCTGCCCGGCTGCTCGGCTGCGGGCAGGGGCGCCGCCGCCTGCGCCGGCACGGACGGCTGCTGCAACTGCTCGAACAGCAGCAGCGCCCCGTCGTAGTTCGCCAGCAGTTCGTCGAATGCCGCGGGCGTGGTGGTGCCGGCGTGCACCATGTTCTCGACCTGGGTTTCCAGCTCGTGGGTGTGCTGGCCCAGGCGCATCGCGCCGGCCATGCGGGCGCTGCCCTTGACCGTGTGCAGCGCGCGCTGCAAGCCCTGGGCAATGGCATGGTCCTGCGGGTTCTGCTGCCACTGGCGCAGTCCGTTGCCGATCTGCGGGAACAGGTCGGCGCCCTCTTCCAGGAACACCGGCAGCAGGTCGGGGTCGAGTTCGTCGGTGAAGGCCGGGCTTGCCGCCAGCACGCTGTCGGCCACGGCCGGCAGCGGCTGCGGCGCCACGGCCTCCACGGCCGGCGCTTCCGGCAGCGGCGCCGGCTCGGGTTCGAATTCGGGTTCGGCTGTTTCCGGCGCCGCATCCAGCACCGCCTCGTCCGGCGTGACCGGAACGAAGGCAGGATGCGAAGCCGGTTCCGGCTGCGCCGGCGCGGCCTGGTCGAGGGCCGGGGCGCCGAACGGATCGTCGAGGAAGCTATCGAACAACGCGTCGATTTCGTCGGTCACCGGCGCCTGTTCCCGTTCTTCGCGCCGCGCCGCGGCCGGCTCGGGCACAAGGACCGGCGGCTGGGCCAGGATCGCGCCGTAGGCGCTGGCGAACAATGCGTCGAGCCGTTGGGCCAGGGCCGGATCGACTTCGCCGTACACGCTGGCCGCCTGCTGGCTGGCCAGGCGCGCCAGCAGGGTGTCGAGCTGGGCGATCAGCTCCGGCTGGGCCGGGGCCAGTTCGCCGAGGGCGAATACCTGCAGCATCGTGCGCGCCCGCGCCAGGCTCGCCTCCAGCAGCGCGCGGCCGTCCCCGTCCAGGGTGGGGCCCGGCGCCGCCAGCTTTTCCAGCACCAGCTCGAGCGCATGGGCGACGTCGCGCAATGCGGCGTAGCCGACCGTGGACGAGGTGCCGGCCAGGGTGTGCGCCGCCTTCAGGGCTGCCGGGGACGTGCGCCGCTCCGGCTCCGCGTGCCAGGCGTCGAAGTCCTGCGCCAGTTGCTGCAGCAGGGTCTCGGCCTCGTCGAGGTAGATGGTGTACAGGCCGAGCGGAATCTCGAGGGCGCCGATGCGCTTCGTGTCCGGCAGCGGCGCGGACGCCGGCGCCGGCGCCGGCTCCGGTTCCGGCTCGAGGATGTCCTCGAGCACCGGCACCGGAATCTCTTCGAGCGCGGGTTCCGGCGCCGCCGCGCCGCCCTCCTGCACCCGCGCCGCGGCCGCGACCAGGGCCGCGCTGTCGCGCCTGGACGCGCCGCCGGCGGCCAGTTCGTCGACCCAGGCGGACAGTTCGGCATGCGCCTGGCGCAGCAGCGCCAGCAGCTCGGGCGTGGCGCTGCGCGCCTCGGCCAGCCACAGGTTCATGACGCGCTCGACGGCGGCGGCGCCTTCCGCGAAGCTGTCCAGGCTCACCATGCGGCTGCTGCCCTTGAGCGTGTGGAAGCCGCGCCGCAGCAGGGTCAGGGTTTCCTGGCTGGCCGGGTCGGCCTCGGCCTGGGGCAGCGTCTCGAGCACGAGGCCCAGCACTTCCTGCGCCTCCAGCATGAAGATCTCGAGCAGTTCGGATTCGATGGTGGCTTCCTGCCGCGCCGGCGCCTGCGCAGGGGCGGGCGCGGGCGCCGCCTCGACGAACTCGAAGGGCAGTTCGCGCAGCAGGCGCTTGTCGGGGTCGAACGTGAATCGCCCCTTGGACGCCTCGCTGTCCTGGGCCAGCAGGTCGGTGAAGAAGCCGAGCGCGCCGATGTTCTGGGCGATGTTGTGCAGCGCGGCGGACTGGCTGCCGACTTCGGCGTCGCCGCTCCCCAGCGCCCGCACCTCGGCGGCGACGTGGCGCACCGCCTGCACGGCCTGGTCCTGGTCCAGGATAGCCAGCGCGCCCTGCAATCCGTGCAGCACCGGCTCGGCCTCGGCCAGCACCTCGCGGCGCGACGGATCGTCGTAGTAATCGTCGAGCAGCTTCTCGACCTGGCGCAGGCCGGCCTTGATCTCGCCGGCCAGCACCGCCACGGTCTGCCCCTGCTGGATCTGGCGCGCCAGTTCGCCCTGCCACTGCGGCGCATCCGGCGGGGTTTCGCCTGCGGCCAGGGCCAGCAGGCGCGCACCGACCGCTTCGGCATTCTCGGCGAAATCGTCGGGCAGCTGGCGCAGCTGGTCCAGGCCGTTCTCGACGAACAGCATGGCGGTGGCCATTTCGAGCTTGACCTCGTCGCTGCGGCCGGCCTGCATGGCGTCCGTCGCGGCGCGGCCGAGCTCGCGCATCAGCTGGGCCAGGGCCGGGGCGCCCAGCTTCTCGCTGGCGCCGGCCAGGCGCGAGAGCTGCTCGTTGAAATCGTCCTTGACCTCGAGGTCGCCCTCGGTGGCGATGCGGTCCCAGTCCTGCTTGGTGCGGGCCAGGGCCTCGCGCGCTTCCTGCAAGGTAGCCTGGTCGATGCGGCCATAGCGGCGAGCGCTATAGTCGTGCGGCACCAGGCCGTCCAGGCCGCAGGCCTGGCGCAGGCGCCGGGCGTCCGCATTCGGCTGGCTGGCCGCCGCGACGAAGAACAGCGCGTCGCGCAACATCGCGTCGGGCGTGCCGCACTGCCCCTGCGCCAGGCGGCGCAGCTGCAGGTTGACCTGGCCGAGCAGCTGCTTCACATACAGGTCGCTGTCGATCTGGCCGTCGGCCACCACGCCGGCAAAGGCGTGCAAGGCTTGCCAGAACAGGCGCGCGCGCGGCTCCTGCCGGCTGGCCGCGATCGGCGCCAGCGCGTCGCGCATGCCGGCCGCATGCTGCGCGTCGCCGCTCTTCAGGTAAGGCAGCAGCGCTTTTTCGAAACGCGCACGGCAGGCCGCGATGTCCGGTTGTTCGCCCGGCGCCGGCGCGTCCAGTTCGACGCCCTTGCCGAGATCGGCCGGCAGCAAGTCGGACGGGTGGATGCGCTCCACGCCCAGCCGTTCCTGCAAATCGCGGTAATAGGGAAACAGGCGCGCCGGCTGCTGGGCACTGCCCGCGAGCAGCTCGTCGAGGTATTCGACCAGGGCCTGGTAGGCATCCTGCACGGTCTTGACCGCATCGAGCGTGCACGCGACCCGCCCATCCTTGAAGGCGTCGATCAGCTTTTCGGCCGCGCCGCCCAGCACCGAGGCGCCCTCCACGTCGACCAGCTGCAGGGCGCCGTCGGCCTGGTGCAGGTGGGTCTTCGCGTGCAGCAGCAGGGTGGGTTGCGCATCGAGGCTGCGGCCGGCCGCATCGCGCAGGGCCGTGCCCGAACGCCCCAGCGCGTCCCTGATCTCGCCGATCACCCAGGACAGGGGGCCGGTATCGAAGGCAGGCATGCGTTGGGAGGATGGGTTCGTCATGGGCTCGGGTTACGGGTGATGAAGCGGGTTATGCAGCCACGCGGAAGCGCGACACGGAATCCTTCAGTTCCTGGGCCAGCAGGGCCAGCTCGCGGATCGACTGCGCCGTCTGGCGCGTGCCGCCCTGGGTCTGCTCGGTCACCGACAGGATATGCTGCATATTATGGGCCACGCCGTTGGCGGACGTCGCCTGCCGTTCAGCCGCGCCGGAAATGTCCTGGATCAGCTCCGCCAGGCGGTTCGACACGCGCGAAATATCGGACAGGGCGGCCCCGGCCGCGTCGGACAGGCGCGCGCCCTCGACCACGCCCTGGGTCGACTTTTCCATCGCCGCCACGGCGTCGTGGGTGTCGGCCTGGATGGTGCGCACCAGCGCGCCGATGCCCTTGGCCGCCTCGGCCGAGCGTTCCGCCAGGCGCTGCACCTCTTCGGCCACCACCGAGAAGCCGCGCCCGGCCTCGCCCGCCGACGCGGCCTGGATCGCCGCGTTCAGCGCCAGCACGTTGGTCTGCTCGGTGATGTCCGAGATCAGGTCGGTGATCTCGCCGATCTCCTGCGAGGATTCGCCCAGGCGCTTGATGCGCTTCGAGGTTTCCTGGATCTGCTCGCGGATCTCGTTCATGCCCAGGATCGCGTTCTGCACCGCGCGCGCGCCCTGCTCGGCCGCCGCCACCGACTGGCGCGCCACGTCGGCCGATTCGGTGGCCGAGCGCGACACCTCCGAAATCTCGGTCGCCATGCGCAGCACTGTGCTGGAAGCTTCCTGGATCTCGCGCGACTGGGCGTCGGCGGCGCCCAGCAGCTCGGTCGACACCGCCTCGGCGCCGCTGGAGGCGCGCGTCACCTGCTCGGTGGTCTTGATGACGCGCAGCACCAGGCCGCGCAGTTCCTCGACCGTGTAGTTGACCGAGTCGGCGATCGCGCCGGTGATGTCTTCCGAGACGGTGGCGTGCACGGTCAGGTCGCCGTCCGCCACTTCCTGCAGTTCGTTCATCAGGCGCAGGATCGCCGCCTGGTTCTGGTCGTTGGTGGCCTTGGCTTCCTCTTCCTTGGCCTGGGCCAGCTGGCGCATCGCCTCGGCCTCGCGGCGGCGCGCTTCGGCGCCCCGGGCGCGGTTGCGCGAGTCGAGCAGCATCACGCGGCTGATGCTGCCGCCCATGGCCAGGGTGAAGACCGAGGCGCCGACCAGCAGCCAGAACCAGCCGCTGCGGGTTTCCAGCTCGCTGCGGTACTGGAGCTGCGCCCGCGCCAGCGTCGAGCGCAGGCCCTCGTTGTCGCGCGCGATGACCTGCTCGGCGGCGTGCGCGGCGCTGAAGTTGTGGCCGTTGGTGGACAGCGGCGCCAGGCCTTCCTGCCAGCCCTGGTAGGCGGTGCGGGCGTCCTGGATGCGCTCGCGCAGGGCGGGGTCGATCCCGGTGGCGTTGGGACCGGCCAGGCTGTCAAGCAGCGCGCCCAGTTCGGCGCCGTCGCGCGCCAGGGCGCGGGCGGCGTCGCGGTGGGCCACGCCCGGCGCCAGGAAGGCGTGGGTCGACACCGACAGGCGCTCGGCCAGCGCCGCCAGGCGGCCAAGGGCGGCATTGCCGGGCTGCTTCTCGGCGATCGACTGGAGTTCACGGGCGAGCGGCTCGAACTTGTCGACGCTGGCGCCGAAACCGACCAGGTGGCGCTTGTTGCCGACGATGGTGGTGGCGGCGGCGTTCGAGGCAACCCAGGCCGAGCGCGCCTTGGCCAGCAGGGATTGCAGCTCGCCGGAGGATGCGGGGATGGCCATGCCGTCGGCCTGGCCGCCGCGCGCCAGCAGCTGCAGCAGGCGGCCGACTTCGGCGCGGCTGTCGTCCAGTTCGTTGAAGGCGCCCATGTCGCCGCGCAGGGCGACCGGCGCGGCCTTGGCCACGCGCTGGGCATGCATCAGTGCGTCGGAGGCGATCTGGCCCTGGTTCGACACCACGTCGGTGCGCGCGGCGTTCTGCCACATCGACAGCACGGTCAGCGAAATGCCGGCGACAAAGGCGGCCAGCACCAGGCGCAGCTGGCGCGACAGCGACAGGTGGCCGATCAGCGGCAGGCGCAGCTCGTCGCCCTCGCCGTCGGCCTCGGAGGCGCCGTGCTGGGGCTTGCCAGGACGCGTGCCGCCGAGGCGGCGGGCCGCGGCGTCGGCCGAGCCATGCGCGGCGGCGCCGGCCTCGCCGGCAGGCGGCTGCGGCAGCACGCCGGCGCCGAACTGGGTGTCGGGCGAGGCCAGCACGGTATCGTCGTCCGCGCTGTCCTTCGAGAATACGTTCATGCTGAGTTTCGAGGCGAATCCCATACCGGCTCCTGGTCCTGCTGTTTGTCTTGTTGGTCTTGTCTGTCTTATTCGTTATGCAATCAGCTGCCTTGGCCCGGCGGCAGGGCAACCTGCAGGAAGCGCTCCTCGCGCACCAGGGCCGCGAGCGAGAGCGGGGTCCAGGCCTGGTCGTCGGCGTCGCGCAGCACCTCGCCCTCGCGCCGCATGGCGGCGGCCTGGCGCAGGCCGTACACGCGCTCGGCCAGCAGCGCGCAGTTGAAGCCGAGCGTGGGGGCGAAGGTCACGAGACGCGCCGATGGGCCCGATGCGGGCGCCCCGTCCTCGCCGAGGTAGCGCGCCAGGTCGATGACGCCGACCAGGGTGCCGCGCACGTTGGCCAGGCCGAGGTACCAGGGCTGGGTCAGGGGCACGGGCGCCAGCGGCACGGGCGAGACGATCTCGCCGGCTTCCAGCAGGTCGAGCAGGTAGCGCGTGCCGCCCACCTGCATGCCGAGCTGCTGGATCGGCGCGCCGCCGCCGCCCCTGGCAGCCTGCATGCGCTCGAGGAGCTGCTCCTGGTATTCGCGCAGGCGGGTGCGGCGTGCCGCAGGGTCGAGCCTGGACTCGCCCCCGCTCATGCCGCGGCGGCCGCCGGACTGGCGTCGAGCGAGGCGATGCTGGCCAGCAGCAGCGCCGGGTCGACCGGCTTGATCAGGTAGTCCTTGGCGCCCTGGCGCATGCCCCAGATGCGGTCGGTTTCCTGGTTCTTGCTGCTGCAGATGATGACGGGGATGGTGCTCAGCTCCGGGTCGCGCGCGATCGAGCGCGTCACCTGGAAGCCGTTCGCGCCGGGCATGACCACGTCCATCAGGATCAGTTGCGGGCGCTCGGCGCGGATCTTGTCGATCGCCTCCTCGCCGTTGACGGCGGTGCTCACGGCATAGCCGGCGCGCGCCAGGATGTCGGTCAGGTAGAAGCGTTCGGTCGGGGAATCGTCGACGATCAGGATATGTTGAATGGCCACCTTGGGCTCCGGGGTCGGTAATCGGTCAAGCCTTCGCCGCCGTGTGCTCGCGCACCGCGGCCAGCAGGCTGTCCTTGGAAAACGGTTTGGTCAGATAGGCGCTGGCGCCGACCATCGCGCCGCGCGCACGGTCGAACAGGCCGTCCTTGGACGACAGCATCAGCACCGGGGTGGCGTGGAAACGCGCGCTCTTCTTGATCAGGGCGCAGGTCTGGTAGCCATCGAGGCGCGGCATCAGGATGTCGCAGAACACCAGCGCTGGATGGTGGTCGTTGATCTTGGCCAGCGCATCGAAGCCATCGGTGGCCAGCACCACCTCGTAGCCGGCCTGGGTCAGGAAGATCTCGGCGGAGCGGCGGATCGTGCTGCTGTCGTCGATCACCATGATGGTCAGGCCGGTCGGGTGCGGCGATGTCGTCATTTTCGTTTCACTTCAGCATGAAGCGCCACGATAGCACAGGGTTTTCGCCTTGTGCGTGATGTGTTGCAACAAGTCAACTTTTACGTAACTTCCTGCAAACACACATGTTTCGTAACAATTAAGAGCGTCTGACAAAACCCCGAGGGCAAGGCGCATCTCCGCAGTGGCGGACCACGAAGACAGTACGAAAGTACGGCGAGACGATGCAACGCAGCCATCGGGGAATTGTTAGACGCTCTAGATGGCCGTCATCTCGAAATCGTCCTTGCGTGCGCCGCATTCCGGGCAGGTCCAGTTCATCGGCACATCGGCCCAGCGGGTGCCCGGTGCAATGCCGTCGTCCGGGGCGCCGGCGGCCTCGTCATACACCCAGCCGCAGATCAGGCACATCCAGGTCTGGAATGGGGCCGTCGAATCGTTACTCACAATATGCTTCCTCGGTAAAGTAAAATGGAGAGTCGAGTATCTTAATGCAGCCGTCGTGCAAAACCAACCGTTACCCCTCATCCTGACATTTGGCGTGTCCGACCCGGTCGGCGCGCTTGGCGTGCAGGCCGACCTGGCCGCCTTCGCCGCGCATGGATGCCACGGCCTGTCGGTGGTCG